>JAAAOD010000126.1 GCA_009908535.1 Verrucomicrobiota bacterium | reverse complement strand
TGGGAACCGGTCGATCCGTGACCCTTCCATGGGCAACCGATGTCTTCCCGGACGCCGCCGACAGCGAGACCGGTCAGAGGTTGAGCTTCGACCTGAGCGTGATCAGCAGCGATTTTTTTTTCGAAGCCGCGCCTACGGCTGATACCGGTGGCAAGCTGACCTTCGCCGCCCGGGAGGGCGCACAGGGCATCGCTTTGATCGAGGCCACCCTTTCCGATTCGGGCCCCGGCCAGCCCTCCACAACGAAGCGTTTTCTGCTGACGTTGAATGCTTCCCTGATTCACCACGTCGATGAGGATGCCTCCGGTTCCGGAACAGGGTACGACTGGCCGAACGCCTTCAACACCCTTGGTGAAGCGCTTGATGATGCAATCGACGGAGACGAGATATGGGTCGCGGAGGGCGTTTACCGCCCAGGCTCGAGCAGTGAGGACGTTTACTCGCTCGTGGATGGAGTCGATGTCTATGGCGGCTTTGCCGGAGGAGAGGCAAGCCTCGGTCAGCGCGATCCCGATCTGCACCCGACCATCCTTTCGGGCGATCTCGCAGGCGACGACCTCGACCCGGAGGCGGACGGCATCACGGCTTTTGCGAACGACATCCGCGGTCTCAACTCAAGGCGCCTCGTCGAAGCCATCGACGTGGACGGTTCCCCCATCTTCGATGGCTTTATCCTGACTGCTGCTCAGCGTATCACCCCTGAGGTTAGCGGAAACGGAGCGGGGTTTTACCTCAGTGGTTCGAGCCCTTTCATCCGCCGATGCAAAATTATCGGCAACGAAGCGCTATCCGGCGGGGCAGCCGCTTTTATAACGGATGGGGCCAATCCGGTTTTTATCGACTGCGAGATTGCCCACAACCGCACCCGATCCCTCGGCTTCGCCGGTATCAGACTCGATGGCGCGTCATCGTCGGTGACCGTCCGCGGTACGGAATTCCGAGCCAACACCACCACATCGATGATCAACCAGATCGGCCTCGCCATCTCTTCAGGGGGCGGAACGCTTCGGATAGAAGACTGCCGTTTTTTTGAATCATCCCGGCGGAGCGGTTCAGATCGCGGGTAATTCCGGAAGCACCAGTGAGGTGATCGGCTCCTACTTTGGGAATAACGACGACAGGGGCCTGATCGTAGTCACCGGCGCGAACGTCATCATCGACGACTGTGTCTTCGAGGGCAATCGGAGTGACCATGGGGGAGCCCTGTACATCGGAGGGGCCACTGTGACCATTCTGGACAGCCTCTTCATCGACAATCAGGCCGATGAAAGTGGAGGAGCCATCAACGTGACGCAGTCTGCCGATGTATCGGTTGCCAACGGCACCTTCACAGGCAACGACGCCTTCACTGTCGGCGGGGCGATCCACCATGCTTCGAGCACTTTCGACATCTCCAACACAATTGTTTACGGAAACCAGGCCGGCTTTGATGACCTTCCTTCCAATTCGTCCATATCCGGAAGCAATCCTGTCAGCGCTACTGCACGGCATTCCATCATCGAGCATTCAGGCGGCTCCGGAGCTTCATGGGCCGGCGAAATGAACCTGGCCGACGGAGGCCAGAACCTGGACGTGGACCCGCTCTTCCTCTATCCGGAGGGCGGGATTTACCGCCTTGGCCCCGGCTCTCCGGGACTCGACGGCGGGCTCAACTCAACCAACGGCACCGCCACCGATGTGCGCGGCGATGCCCGCATCGCTGGAGGCACCATCGACATCGGATGCCACGAAGGGGAAGCCGCCCGTGTTTTTTCGAATTTCTTCCCGCACCTGTCGCCCGACGGGGACGAGAACGCCAACGGCTTTACTAACTTAACGGACTACGCCTACGGCTACCACCCTGCCTCGCCCGATGCCCGGCCTCGTCTCGACTTCTACGAGGAAGACGGTTCCTTGTTCCTGCGATATACTCTCTGGCCGGAGACTGCCGACGTAGAGGGCAGTCTGGAAAAGTCACCTGATCTGGACCAGTGGGATCCTTTGGTGGAGAGCGAACTTAGTGAGGTTTCGACCATCACCGTGGCCCCCAACAGAATCGAGCAGACACTCCAATTGCTACCGGCCTCTCTTCCAGGCTATGAAGATACCATCTTCATCCGAAGAGAATTACCATAGCAGGGGGTGCTTTACCGAGGTTTCATGGGGCCCGACCCGGAAATGACCCCTGACGATCGATCAACCGGGCGCTAGAGCCGGGCTCCCTCCCGAAGCTCCCGCAACCACTCCGTCGTGCGACGAGGCGGCCCGCCGCGCACTCGAGCCCCGTAACCCAAGGCCCGTTCCGGACCCGGTTTGTCGTCCGGCTCGAAAAAAATCCTCCCCTCATTTGCGGAAACGGCTTCCCAGCGCAGGCGTTGCCCTGGTTGTAGCTTCCTCTGACGCCGCAGGGAAGCCGGGAAAGAAACCTGCCCACGCTCGGTTACACGACAAACCATCGTTTTCATGGGAAAGGATGTAGCCTGTTACCCATCATGCCAAGAAGAGGCCTTTTCCGCAGTGGAAACCCGTTGAAGAAGGGCCGGAAAGGTCATGCATCCGGCAGAACCTATTTGCCTAACGCCCGCGCCTGGTCCTCCTTCGCCGGTTTTGGTTGCGGATTCGCGGGGATCCTTTAGCGTCGCCTTATGGCTAAAACGAAAAAAGCGAAAAAGACCGCGACCAAGAAAAAAACGGTCCGTCACACGCCCGTCGTCAGCGCGCTGCGTCAGGTTCTGGCCGACAGCTATGCGCTCCTCGGGCAGACGCACCTCTGCCACTGGAACGTCGAGGGGCCCAGTTTCTTCGCCCTGCACAACGCCTTTGAGGAGCAGTACACGGAACTCTTCACGGCTGTCGACGACATCGCCGAGCGCATCCGCGCCCTCAGTGCTTACGCCCCGGGCGGGCTGGGTTCCCTTGCCGACAAGGCCGGCATGGAGGAGATCAAAGAGGAAGCCTCCGCCAATGAAATGGTGGCGCACCTTGCCAAACTCCACCAGAAACTGATCAAGGACGGGGCCACCGCGCGTGAACTTGCCGCCGATAACGACGACAAGGAGACCGAGGACATGATGATCGCCCGGATCGAGGTGCATCAGAAAACCCTCTGGATGCTGCAGAGCTTCCTGAAGGCCTGACCTTTTCCGGCTTCCGCGGTACGCGCCCGGCGGGCTGTTCCGCATTCAAGCTTGCGACGGTCCTCGCACTGGTTTCCGTGGGAAATCATGCCGGGGACCTCTTCATTGAAGGGCGAGGAAAATCCGCCTTTGCTCAGCTGCGATAAGCTCCGTCTGGGCTACGGGGGGGAAGTGGTGGTTCCCGGAATCAGCCTCGCCATCGAAACCGGTGAAACCGTCGCCCTTGTCGGCGAAAGCGGTTCGGGAAAAAGCACGGTCGCCAAAGCCTTGGTTGGGCTGCTGCGGCCCATGGGGGGCACCCTCGCCCTCCGCGGCCACGAGCTGGGCAACCTCACCCCCCGCCAGTGGCTTCCCTTCCGCAAGAAAATCCAGATCATGTTCCAGGACCCGTCGCACGCGCTCAACCCGCGCCTCTCCGTCGGCCAGTTGCTCGCCGAACCGCTGCGCATTCATTATCCGGAATGGAAGCGGGCAGCGCACCTCCTCAGAATCCGCGAATTGCTGGAACAGGTCCACCTCCCGACGGACGTTCTCGACCGTTATCCGGCGGAATTCAGCGGGGGGCAACGCCAGCGGATTCTGCTCGCCCGCGCCCTCGCCGTGGAACCGGAACTCCTCATTTGCGACGAACCGGTCAGCGCCCTCGATGTCTCCATCCAGGCGCGCCTGCTCGAGCTTCTCGGCGAACTGAAACGCCGCACCGGCCTTGCTCTTCTTTTCATTTCCCACGACCTTGCCGTTGTGCAGGACATGGCACGCAAGGTCCTCGTCATGTGCAAGGGGGACGTCGTTGAAAACGCTCTTGCCGAAGATCTGTTCCGCTCCCCTCAGCATCCGTACACCCGCGAATTGATCGATGCCAGTCCCCGATGGTAACGCCTCTTCCCTTGCAAGCCCGTTGCGGCTCCCCGACCTCTGGCAGCAGGCCGCCATCCGGTACCTGCAGCAGCGAAAGGATGTCATTGTCGCCGCCCCGACGGGCGCCGGCAAAACCTACATCTTCGAAGTCCTGATCGAGAGCGGCTTCGAGGGCCGCGCCGTCTACACCGTACCGACCCGCGCCCTCGCCAATGACAAGATGCTGGAATGGCGGCGGCTCGGTTGGGATGTCGGCCTTGTCACCGGCGACCGCACCCTTAATCCGGAAGCGCCGGTCGTGGTCGCCACTCTCGAGACCCAGAAGGTGCGGTTGCTCCGCGGCGAGGGTCCGGACCTGCTCGTCATCGACGAGTACCAGATGCTCGGGGACCGCCAGCGCGGTCTCAATTACGAGCTCTCCATCGCGGGCGCCCCGCCGCAGACACAGTTGCTTCTCCTCAGCGGCTCCGTCGGTAATCCCGGGCACCTCCTCCAGTGGCTGCGCGGCCTCGGTCGCAAGGCGGAACTCGTCCATCACCGTCAACGGCCCGTCCCCCTCGAAGAGGTCGCCGTGGAGGGCCTGCACGAACGTGTGCCCGACAGCGTGCGCGGTCCATGGCCGCGCGCCGTCGCCAAGGTCCTCAAAGCCGGCATGGCCCCGCTGCTCATTTTCGCGCCCCGCCGCCGCGCCGCCGAGGAACTGGCCATCGAAATCGCCCGCAACCTACCGGAGGAGGCCCCCCTCGTCCTGACGCCGGAACAGGAAAAACTGGCCGGCGATCCCCTGAAGCGCCTTCTCCGCGCGCGCATCGCCTTTCACCACAGCGGGCTCGACTACGGACAGCGCGCCGGGCTGATCGAGCCGCTCGCCAAGGCCGGCCAACTGCGCACCGTCGTCGCGACCATGGGCCTCGCCGCCGGGATCAACTTCTCCATGCGGTCCGTCCTCGTCACCGACCGGACCTTCCGTTCCGGCGAACAGGTGCACGAGGTCCGGCCCGACGAGTTGCTGCAGATGTTCGGGCGCGCCGGGCGCCGCGGCATGGACCAGGTCGGCTACATCGTCGTCTTCGGCGGCAGTCCCCGCCTGCAGGAGGCGCGTCCGCTGCAGTTGCGCCGCATCAACCAGATCGACTGGCCCAGCATCCTCGCCGTCATGCGCACCGCCGTCCATTCCGGAAAGGACCCCATCGCCGCCGCCCGCGGCCTCGCCGCCCGCTTCTTCAGCGTCCAGCGCATCCCTCTCGGTCTCGCCGATTTCAAGGCCAAAGGACCCGCGCCTTCCCCAACCCCCGGACGCGTCCATCGCCAGCCGGTGCGCGAATTCCAGGACCCCGACGGCGAATGGCACCGTAAACGCGCGCCCCGCCTGCTTCCTCTACACCAGTGCTGGCTCTTTGAGGAGGGAAAATGGCAGCCCGCCCTGCACTCCCCGTCCCCCCTCAAATCCCTCGCCGTCGGCAGCCTCTGCCGCCTGCCGGACGAAACGGACCGCGTTTACGGCCGCAGCCTCCCCGTCGCCCGCTACGGGCGCGATGTCCGTGAAGGGGAGCTGGTCCTTAACCGCGGCTTGCTGCGCAGGCTCCGCGAACAGGCCAACCAAGGTGGCAACGGACAACGCCCTCCGAAACGGCTCCTCCGTCGCTTCCGCTGGACCCTTGACGGCCTCGAGCGCGAGCTCCTGCCCCGCCTCCCCGGCCTCTGCCACGGCGGCGTATTCCATTCATGGCACAGCAAGGGCGAGATGCTGTCCGTCCGCCTTTCCTACCACGAGGCCCGGGCCCGCGTCCTCGTGGATGCGCAACAGCGGGGGCTTCTCCACCCGCCCGAGCGTACGGTCTATCACGAGGCCGACCTCGCCCTCCCCGCTCAACAGAACAACGCAACCGGAAAGGCCCGTACCGCCGCCGATCGGTGGTACAGCCTCGGCCTCATCGACCGCCACGCCCGCCCCACCCGCCGCGGCAAGCTCTTCAGCTTTTTCAATTACGGGGAAGGCCTCGCCATCGCCGCCGCCCTCGAGGACGAGAACTACGCCATCGAAGACCTCCTCTGCGACATCGCCAACATCCGCGCGGGCCACCGCTTCGCCGAACTCGAGGAGGGTTCCGGCCGCCTCGCCGCCGCCTGCCGCATCGCCTACGGCATGGCCACTCTCCCCGGCTATCTGCGCCGCGGCCTGCCCGAAACCTACGGCGAGGGCGCCGCCGAGGTCCTTTTCGGCAGGACCTCCGGCCGCAACGCCGTCCACCGTTCCAACCGCGAACTCCGCGTCGGCGACATCGAGCGCGCCCGCCTCGAATGGCGCAGCCTTCTCCGCCACATCGCCGCCAGCCCCGACCTGTCATGGCCCCGCTGGCAGGACCTCCGCGCCGCCGCCCGCGAACAGGCCGCCCGCTTCCCCCGCAACCCCTTCCCCGATAACCTTCCCGCCCTCACCCCACGCCAGCAGCAGAAGGGGTCAGACCGTGGATTTTGGCATATGCCAAAATCCACGGTCTGACCCCTTTTGCCCTCATCTCAACTTCTCGATGGCAGCGGCGACGCCGGCTTCGCGCCCGGCCTCCACCCGGATATATATTTCCTGAAGGCCCTTGGACGTCTGGGTGACGGCCTTGAGACCGCCTTCCTCGTGGCGCTGGATGCGCAAGGCACCCGTGCGGTTCTGCTTACCGAGGGATTTGCCGCCGTAGGAGCGCCCGATGATCACGCCCGCCACCCCCGGCAGGGCCTCCACCTTCGCCAGCACGCGCTGGCACTCCTTCGAGGTGGACTGATGGCGACCGCGGGAAGGCATCTCCGAAGAGGAAAGCCGTATCCGCCGCGGATTTCGAGACCGATTTTCCGAATGAGGGAAGAGGGCAGACCTTTTTTGCCTCGTCGATGGGGAGTCAGGACTTCCATGCTAAGGGACGGTGCGCTTTTACACGACAGAGGGGCCGGTCGATTACGGAAGCTATTGCTTCAGCTATCGGCTCTGGCTGCAACTGGAGGAGGGGGATGCTCCGGAAGAAGCATATGAACGGGGCTATCTTCCGTGGTCCGCCGACGCGGACGGCCCCCACTCCCTGTTCTATTGCGCCCGGTCATTGCGCGTACCGGTGGGGGAACTGAAGCTTTCCAAAAGCCGCCGCTACGACCACCGACGGTGGCAGGAGCACGGGTTGCGCCGGGAACGACTTCCCAAGACTGCATTTCTCGACCGCATCGGGGAGAAACAGGTGGTTCGCCTTGCCCGCAAATGGATGAAACACCGTTATGAGGAACCTTATTTGTCCGAGGCGCGTTTGCGGTATCTTCTCGATTCCCCGCTCTTTTCCGGCGCCTTGCTCTGGACTCGTTCCGATGGGAAACCGACGGCCTTCGCCTTCCTCGTGGAAGGGGAAAACCTCCTTCACTACTGGTTTGTTTTCTACTCCGCGAAGGAAAGCGACGCCGCCGTGAACGGCAGCGGCTTCCTCACCGATTTCGTGCATTTCGCCCGGGAAGCGGGCGTGAAGCACGCCTATCTGGGGACGGGGTACGGACAGAAAAGCCGCTACAAGTGGCGCGGTATCCGGCCCGTCGAGTTCCTGGACGGCGGGGAATGGTCCCGCGACCGGGAGGAACTGGCCCGACGTCAGGCGAACGACGGCTGATCCCTTTCGCCGCCGAGGTCGCGTAAAACGGCTTGGTCGGAAAAGGGGATCTTCTCGCGCCCGATGAGTTGGTAGTCCTCATGTCCCTTACCGGCGACAAGGACGACATCGCCCTCCCCGGCCCCCATGGCCGCCTCCCGGATGGCCTCCTCACGGTCGGGGATGACACGGACCTCCGCCCTCCGCGGCTCCATGCCCTTGAGGATATCGGCGAGGATTTGTTCCGGGTCCTCCGTGCGGGGGTTGTCGGAGGTCACCCAGCAGACGTCCGCCAGTTCATTGCCTAGCCCGCCCATGATCGGGCGCTTTCCCCGGTCCCGGTCGCCTCCACAGCCAAAAACGACATGGAACCGCCCGGTGGCCAGTTCGCGGCCACTGCGGAGGACCTTTTCCAAGCCGTCCGGATTGTGCGCGTAATCGACGAGTGCCATCGCGCCGTTCGGCAGGCGGAAACGTTCCATCCGTCCCGTTACCGGGGTAAAGCCCGCCACCGCCCCGGCAATCGCCCGCGCATCGTAGCCGAGAAGGCGCAGCAAGAGGATCGCCGGCAGACAGTTGCCCACTTGGAATGCGCCCGCCAGTTGCGTTGTGAAATCCATCCGCTCCCCATTGTGCCGCACCGTAAAGGCCGTTCCGTCGGGACCGCTCTGCATATCCTCCAGTTCCATGTCCGCCCCGCTGCCCGACGGGCCCCATGTGCGCACCTGTCCCGAGCTGGCTTCACGGAACCGTTCGAGGTCCCGGCAGTCCGTCGGCAGGAGGCACCAGCCGTCCCCGCCGACGCGCCCGAACAGCTTCCGCTTCGCCTCCGCATAGGCTTCTTCCGTGCCATGAAAATCGAGATGGTCGCGCTCCAGATTGGTTAGAATGGCCGCTTCAAAGGACAGGCCTTCTACCCGGTCAAGGGCCAGCCCATGGGAGGACACTTCCAATGCCGCTGCTCGCGCCCCCGAGGCAACCAGCTGCTGCAGCGACGCGTACAGTTCCGGGGCCAGCGGGGTTGTGTACCGGCCTTCGCCGAGAGGTTCGTCACCAAGCCAGAGGCCCAGCGTCCCGAGAGCGCCGCAGGCGAGACCGAGGGCGCCGCAGCAGTGGGCCAACAGCCGCGTTGTCGTCGTCTTGCCATTGGTTCCGGTGACCC
The DNA here is from genome assembly GCA_009908535.1 of Verrucomicrobiota bacterium. Taxonomy (GTDB): domain Bacteria; phylum Verrucomicrobiota; class Verrucomicrobiia; order Opitutales; family Oceanipulchritudinaceae; genus Oceanipulchritudo. The sequence goes on along the minus strand of JAAAOD010000126.1, from coordinate 12,238 downwards.
CGAAGAGGTGCAGCCGGTCCTCCGGATGGCCCGACAGGTCCGCGACGATGCGGCCCAAGGCACGCCGGGGCTCATTTGTCACCAGTTGAGGACATTTGAGTGCGGGGACCCTTTCCGGCGTGACGACAACGGCGATTTCGGACCGTTTCAGCTCCTCGAAGAAAGCGTGCCGGGTGAGCCAGCGATTGTACTCGAGAAACTCGTCCATACAGACGAAGACGGTGCCGACGGAGGCGAGGTCGCGCACGTGGCAGGCGGCGGCCGTGACGGTGACCTCCCGGAGTTCCTCCACCGCCTCGGGCTGAACGAGGCCCAGCAATTCCCGCATGTTCAATTCACGGCGAAACATGGGAACGCCTACAGCGCCATCGCCTCCTCGAGGGTTTCCGCGGCCTGGATCTGACGCAGATCCTCGATATCGGGCGGGACATTGGCAACGGCCTCCTCAATGGTGGTGATCCCTTCCTTCACCTTGAGCATGCTGTCCTGGTGGAGGGTTATCATGGAATTACGGACGGCAATGCGCTTGATTTTGGCGGTCTCAAATTCGCCATTGATACCCTTCACAAGTTCCTCACTGGTCGGCATGAGCTCATGGATGCCGACCCTTCCCTTGTAACCGATCCCGCCGCAGGCGGGGCAACCGCCCTCTTTTGCCTTGGGAATGGATCCGCTCCAGTCGATGGCCCGGTCGAGCAATTCGGCTTCTCGCCCCTCGGGATCGGCCATCATGCGGCAGGTCTTGCAGACGCGACGCAGCAGCCGCTGGGCACATACGCAGACGATAGAGGAGGAGATCATAAAGGGCTCGATGCCCATTTCCGTCAACCGGCTGATCGTGGAGGGGGCGTCGTTGGTGTGGAGGGTACTGAAGAGCATGTGCCCGGTAAGGGCGGCCTCGACGGCGATCTGGGCGGTCTCCCGGTCCCGGATCTCCCCGACGAGGATAATATCCGGATCCTGCCGCAGGAAGGACCGCAGGGCGCTCGCAAAGGTGAGTCCGATCTGGCGGTGCATCTGCACCTGGCAGAGTCCCTCGAGGGTGTATTCGATCGGATCCTCGGCGGTCCGGATGTTTTTCCCGGGGTCGTTGATCTCATTGAGCGCGCTGTAGAGCGTCATCGACTTTCCGGAGCCGGTGGGACCGCAATGCAGGATCATCCCGTAGGGCCGCGTGATGAGGCCACGGTAGAGAGCGAGGTTCTCCTCACTGAAACCTAGAGCCGGGAGCGGCAGGGTCGATTTCTGCTTGTCAAGAAGCCGCATGACCGACCCTTCCCCGTAGTTGAGGGGAATGGTCGATATCCGCAGGTCCACATCAATGCCCTTGCGATTGAACTGCTTGTAGACGATGCGGCCATCCTGGGGCAGCCGCTTTTCGGCGATATCGAGGTTCGACATCACCTTGAGGCGGGCCATGAGGGAGGCGACGACGCGGGGGGGTACCCGCAGCTTCTCCTGCAGGACACCGTCCACGCGCACGCGCACACGAGCCTCGTTCTCGAAGGGCTCGATGTGGATGTCACTGCCCCCCGAGAAATACGCATCCTCGATGATCCGGTTGGCCAGCTGCACCACCGGGGAGCTTTCGTTCTCGAGGTCATCCTCTTCGAGCTTGTCCTCGTCGGGGGTCTGGTCGATGTCGATGTTCAGCGATTCCATGACATCGCTGAAACCTTCCGGACGCCGCACTTCCCCTTCCTTCTCAAGGAAGGCGGCAATATCCGCGGGCAGGCCGAGCATTGGATAGGCCGGTGAACGCAGCTGCTCCTGAATACGTTCGAGCAACCCCGTATTGAACGGGTCCCCGATGACGACGACGATGTGCCTCCCGAAGCTACCAATGGGAAGGACCCCGTTTTCGGTGCAGAAATCCTTGTCGAGGCGTTCGAAGGTGCGCTCCGTCACCCGGAAGTGCGCCGCATTGAAAGCGGGCATCCCGAAGGCGGCCGCCTTGGCAAGCAGCACACTGAAGGGAGGGACCTGATAGGTTTCCAGGAGGATGGATTCCAGTTCCTCCCCGGACAGGTCAGCCTCCCCGCTGGCAAGTTCGCGGACAGCCTCCTCCGCCAGCTGGCCATCGCGGACCAGTTCATGAAGCACCGAGCGTAATACCCTTGGAATCGCCATGGCTCAAATCTCCTCCCCGTTGGTCAGCGCCCCCAAATGCTGGTCAAAAACCGGTTGCAGCTCCTCGAAAGAAGTCTCGAACTGCCCGAATGGACAGATGTACCAGGTGATCCGACCATTGAGCCGCTCCTCCCAGAAAGCCCGCATCGGATCGCTCATGTAATAGGCGGTGGCGAGAAACCACCGGCCCTGGACAAGGTCAATCGGCAGGGTCCAGGAAGCCCGCAAGAGGTCCAGGGGATGCTGCAGGATCAGCTCGTGGTTCATCTGGTAATTCTCAAGGAGGATGGCCCCGACGGGAAATTCCTCCAGTTGGTAATCCAGCAGGGATTCCTCCAGCAGGGTCTGGTTCTCAAAAAGAAGAATCCGCAGGAGGCTGGCCCGGCGTAAGTCCTTGGCCCGCGCAAGTTCGATGAAGAGTTCATTGGCCCGGTCCATGTCCTCGTTCGTGACGAGGCCGGATTCGACCAGCCGCGTCCCAAGGACACGGTTGGCTTTCAGCATGAGGCGGCTCGCTTCAGCGGAGATCATGGTTGGTTATCCTTATCGCTTTGCAATAATTCAGGAAAACAGAGGGCTTCTTCGCATCGGACTTCGGATTCGGAAACGGCAATGGAGGATAGGCCGAAGCGCAACAGCAAATCGTCCCAAGCCTCTCCCTCGTGCCGATGGGAGGCGATAAATTCGCGCTGCCGACGTTTAAGAAAAGCCGCCATTCCCGTGGCGGAGAGAATATCCGCGCCTTCCTCCCTGCCGCAACCGAGGATTTCCCGCATCTGAGGAAGGCGCCGGGCGCCGGCATCCTGCATCTGCCTGGCCCGGTAACGGAGTTCCTCATAGCCACCGGGCCAGTTGTATTGGAGGAGCAGTTCCCGTTCGCCCGCCCCCATGGCAGCGAGGAACTCCGCGGAAAGCTCCCGCCGCAGGTAAGCGGCGACATCGGCGACGCGTTCTCGGAGCGCCGGCAGGGCCGGGGCGGAGGGAGCGACCAGTGCCTTCCTTTCCGGAACAAGGCCGAGTCCATCCAGCGCGAAAGGAAACCCCACCGGCAAGAGATAAAGGATCCGGGAGGCGGACAAGTCCTGGGCAAGCTCCTCAATTTGCCTGATCCATTCCGTGGTCAGGGCCAGGATCCGCTCCGGCGTTCGGTCGACCCGCAAATCGACCACGGTCAGCGGAGGAAACGGGTCCTGTTGGCTGAGCCACTTGCGCGTGAAAGCTGTGCTTGTATCGAGAATACCCATACAGGGGACCGAAGTCTCCGCCGCTGCCCCCAACCAGCTGAGGATTTCCTTCATGAGGGCTTCCGTTTCCGCATCCGGTGTCGTCTCCACAAAAAGGTGGCGGTATCGATTGGCGTTTTCCCAGAGGACTTCCAGAAGGAGGCGGCTCACGGCGGATTCATCGGCCATGTGGGCGGGCGGCGAGGGATAGGCGGGCGCGGACGCTTTTGCCTTCCTGGCCGGATCCTCCGCGGGCTGGACGAAGCGGGCCACGTGCTCGAGAAACTCATGCGTGTCGAAGGGCTTTTCAAGGGCAAGCGTAACTCCGATATTGGCCACTTTGATGAGCTCCGGCATGTTCATCAGTCCGGAAATCATGATCACGGGCAGATCGGGGGAAACCTTCCGGGCCTCGACCAGGAAGTCATCACCGTTCATCTGCGGCATTTTAAAATCAGAAACGACGAGGCCGAACTCCCTTTCCCGCAGACAGGCCAAGGCCTCCCTCGGATTCAGGAAGTACTCGGCCCGATAGCCGTGCTTGGACAGAAGCAACTGAAGCATTTCGGCAAACTTTTCCTCGTCGTCGATCAGCAGAATATCGTTGGACATGAAAAATAGCGGCAATCAGGGATTAAGCAGGGAAATCGCCTTTTCGTAAGCGGCTTTTTCCGCAAGGAGGAAGGACCGCAGGTCGGCGGGGGCAGCTTCTCCGCCCGGACAGGCGACGGGTATATCGTAGCCGCTGAGAGCGGCCTCGAAATGCGCGTAACCGGGCCTCAGGCACTGCGCGAAGGAGGCAACCCTCAGCAGAAAAGCCCGCAACTCGAGAAAATTCCCGGGCCAGTCGTGGTCTAGAAGAAGTTGACGGGTCCTGGTGTCCAGTCCCGGGCGCTCTTCACCCGCAAACTCCGTTTGAACGAAGTGAAGAAGGTCCTCGGGAAGCTCCTTCAGCGCCGGAACGATCAGCTCGTTCGTTCCAAGGAATAGATAAAATTCTTCCTCAAAAGCCCCGCGATCGTAAAGGTTGTCCACGGGCTCGCGAAGGCAGAAAACGGTCCGCAGCCCGCTTTCTGTTCCGCCGTGTTGACGGGAAAAATCCATGATGATCTGGGCCTCCTCCGGCGACAGGGAGTCCGCTTCCATAAAAACGAGGAGGGTTGGCTCCTCCTCGCCGGGGAGCCGTTCGGCCAGCGCCTCCGCCGTGACCTGGCCGGCCTGCAGGGAAACGTAGTGTTCGGTGCCGGGAGACCGGGCATTGAGGCCGCGGCTGATCTCTTCCATGGGCGAACCGGGAGGACCAATGAGGAGAAGGTTGCGTCGAAAGGCGGCCGCTTCCTCGAATTGTTGGAGAAAGGCTTTGCCCCGTTGGGAGTGCCCGAAGAGACTCTCCAGTGTCGATCCGGTGGCGCCGGCAGCGCTGTCCCCGCTTTTTTCCAGCAGACGGTTGGCGCGGTTGAGAAGAGAGAAGATGTTCAGCGGCTTCGTAAAGATGCCGTTCACTCCGTGTCGGATCAGGTCCCGGATGGCATCGTCGTCAAGAAAACCGGACACCATAATAAGGGGCAGCTTTTCATTCACCGACCGTACGGAACGGATAAAATCGAGGCCCGACTGCGTGGGCAGGACGAGGTCGGTGACAACGAGGTCGACAGGTTCGCTTTCCAGGATCGCGCGCCCGGCCTCGGCATCGACCACCGAGCGGACTTCGTGTCCCGCCTGTTCGAAAACCCCCGTCAGCAAGCGGCTGAACTCCAGATCATCCTCAATAATCAGAATTGTATGGCTCATTCAACGAATCCATTTCCCTAGGTCGCGCTTTTCTTGTTGGCGAATGAAAAAACAGCTTCGCGCAAGGCCGGGAGGCCGGAACCAAGCAGGGCCGATACCGGAATCAGCGTTTCGCCGGTCACCTCCCGGAATTGCCGTGCCCTGGCCATCGCGCCCTTCTCGTCCGCCTTGTTGCCGACGAGCAGGCGGGGACGATCGGCAAGACCTTGCCCGTACTGGTCCAGTTCCGCGATCAACCCTTCGAAATCCTCCTCTGGAGCCCGCTCCGCCGCTTCCCCGAGGTCGAGGACGAACAACAGCGCCCGGCAGCGTTCAATGTGGCGCAGAAAGGCATGCCCCAGTCCTCGTCCGGCATGCGCACCCTCGATAAGGCCGGGGATATCGGCCAGTTGAAGGCGGGCGCTCCCGGCCGGGTCCGCCGACTGCAGAATGCCGATGACCGGGTGCAGCGTCGTAAAGGGATAAGCGGCGGTGCGCGGTTCCGCCGAAGTGAGCGCCCCGAGCAAGGTGGATTTCCCCGCGTTGGGATACCCGACGAGGCCGAGATCGGCGATGCTCTTGAGGACGAAACGGAAAAGGCCGCGTTGCCCGGGCGTCCCCTCCTTGAACTGCCGCGGGCGCTGGTTGACCGAGCTCTTGAAATGCAGGTTGCCCCACCCGCCGCTGCCGCCGCGCAAAAGCCTCATCCGTTCCCCGTGGTAAAGAAGCTCCCCGACGCATTCGCCGTTGGCGGCATTCGTGATCACGACGCCCGGCGGCACTTTCAGGATGCAGGCTTCCCCCGCACGGCCGGTGCGTCCCTTGCCCATGCCGGGTTGCCCGTTCCCGGCCGCAAAGTGCTTCCGGTAGGCGTAGGCGCGCAGGTCGGCGACATTTTCATCCGCCTCCGCGATGACATCGCCGCCATCCCCCCCGTCCCCGCCATCGGGTCCCCCCTTGGGAACAAATTTTTCCCGCCGGAAACTTGCGCAGCCGTTGCCCCCCTCTCCCGCTCGCAACTTGACTTCCGCATAATCGACAAACATCGTTTTCACTACGCTGGGGCGCGCTCTTGTTGGCAACGGTAAACAGCCGCTTTCCCGCGTGCAGCCCTGTTACAGAAAATGAAAAAAGTAGCCATTATAGAAGACCACACTGCTGTCCGCGACATGGTCGCCCATTTGATCGGAACCAAGGACGACTGGGAAATCGTCACTTCCTCGGGTGACGGCCGGACCGCGGTCGAGGAATGCCTCCGCACCAGACCCGATTTCATTATCCTCGATATCATGCTGCCGGGATTGAACGGGACGGAGATCCTGCGCCGACTCAAACGGCACCTTCCCGAGACCTATGTTCTCGTCTTCTCCGGTTATCAGGATGCCGCCCTCCTGCGGGAAATGGTGGAGTCGGGAGCCCATGGTTTCATCGGCAAAACGGCGCCGCTCAGTGAGCTGCAGCGCGGCCTCGACGTGGTCGCCACGGGGGGGACCTATTTCAGCCCGGAAGTGGCCGAGATTCTGCGCGAGTCCATGTCCAGTCCGGCCGGAGATGGCAGCCAGCCTTTGCGGCGGCTCACGGCGAGGGAGCGCGAAATCCTTCAGCTCATTGCCGAGAGCCACAGCACGAAGGAAATCGCCGGCATCCTCAACATCAGCATCAAGACCGCCGAGAACCACCGCACGAACCTGATGCGGAAGCTGGACCTGCACGATGTCGCCAGCCTCACCCGCTTCGCAATTGAGTACAACATTATAGAGCCGCCCTCCCGTCCGCACCAGCGGCGCGACAGCTGAGCCGTTCGGCGGCATAATTTCCTTGCTTCCCCCAGCCCCGGAAAAAAAGCTCGCTTCATGATGCCTTTACCGCGCCGGATCCTTTCCACGAGCCTTCTCGGAACTTGCCTCGCCACTCTCTTTTTCGCGGTCGGTTGCCGGGGTCCGCAGGCGCCGGATCCGTCCATGACCGCCGTCCGCGGGGGCGCCGACGGGGCTCGCCAGTCCGCAGACTGGATCAGTCCGGAGGACATCGCCCGGGCCGAATCCCTCGGCCTTGGCATGCGGGATCCCTCCATGACGGGCGCCGACGCCATGGACAACCGTATCGAGAATCTCTTTGAGCCGGTCTACTATGACTTTGACCAGAGCTTTATCCGTCCGGCAGACCGCCCTGTCCTGCAGGATGTGGCCGCTTACCTCGAGGAAAACCCCGGCACCCGCCTCCTCGTGGAAGGGCATTGCGACTGGCGGGGTACCACCGAATACAACATGGCCCTCGGCGACCGGCGCGCGCGCAGTGTGACCGCCTATCTCGAATCCCTCGGCATCGCCCCGAACCGGATGGAGACGGTCTCCAAGGGCGATCTCGAAGCGGTTACGGAAGCCGGCGAGGAGGAGATGCGCCTCGACCGCCGCGCCGATCTCATCATCCTCCAGTAACCTGCAGCCACTGGAAGCCGAATGGCTCGAGGCGGAGTTCCCGTTGCCCGCGATTGAGGACCCGGCCGCGCAAGAGGTCGGCGAGGCCGACCTCACCGCCAATCCCCGCGAGCCGACGGATTTTCGCGGCCCTCAGATTCTTCCTTTTCCCGGCGAGGTTGAAGAGGCAAAGGATCCTTTCCCCGCCATCGGGAGAGACCCGGAGGAATCCAAGAAGGGAGGCATCCGTCTCCAGCAGGGTCATTTTGCCGTCGGGATGGAAGGCCCGGTGTTCCCTGCGCACCGTGAGGATTTTCAGGTAGGTGCGATAAACCCGGGCACCGCCATGAGCGTCCCGCAGCCATTCGATCAAGTCGGCTTCCCGCCACTTGCGGCGGTTGATGGAGCGGTTGCGGCCCGTCGCCTTGAGCCCCTCCTCGTCGTTGCGGGTCCCGAAGAGGCTGTGGATGTAGACCCCTGGAACTCCGGGAAGGGCGAGGGCCACGGCCTGCGAGCAGAGAAACCGCTGCAGCCCGCGTTGCGGGTCGCCGGGATCCCCGAGGGCATCCCGGTAGGTGATGTTAAGTTCGTAGGGACTTTCGCCACCGCCGGGGTCGGCCTTCATGGAAATTCGGCCACCGCGGAGGCGCGCCTGTTCCAGCACCCAGTCGATTTCTTTTTCGGAGACCAATCCCTGCAGGGGGCGAACGCCGATTCCGTCATGCGAAGCGGTGAAGTTGAAGAAGGTACGGCCCGGCGGTAATTGCGGAAGGCTTGCCAGCCAGTCCTTGAGCAGGGTTCCGTCCCCCCGGAGCAGCGCGTGCAACAGCAGCGGAGGCAGGCTGAAATTATAGACCATATGGGCCTCGTCCCCCTCCCCGAAATAGGAAAGGTTCTCCTCGTGGGGGACGTTGGTCTCCGTCAACAGCATCGCCTCGGGGGCCGTCCAGAAAAGGAGATCGCGCAGCAGCTTCACCACCTCGTGGGTCTGGGGCAGGTGGATGCAGCCGGTTCCGAGTTCCTTCCAGAGGTAGGCCACCGCATCGAGGCGGAAGATCCGGCAACCGCGGGCAAGATAAAGAAAAAGGATGTCGAGAAACTCGAAGAGGACGTCCGGATTCTGCCAGTTGAGGTCGATCTGGTCCTCGCTGAAGGTGGTCCACACCCACGCCGGACCGTCCCGGGTCGAGGTTTTCGTCAACAGGGGGCTGGAGCGCGGCCGCACGACCGCGGATAGATCCGTCGCTGGATCCATGGGAAGAAAATACCAGCGCGCGGGCGCGATACCGGTGACGAAATCCTGGAACCACTCACTGCGGCGCGAGCAATGGTTCAGGACAAGGTCGAACATGAGGCTGAATTCCTTGCCCAGTTCCGAAAGATCCTCCCACTGGCCGAGTTCCGGATCCACCCGCCGAAAATCGATCACCGAGAATCCATCATCCGAGCTGTAGGGGAAAAAGGGCAGCAGATGCACCGTGGAAACAGTTCCGCGCAACTGCTTGTGCAGGAACCGCCGCAAGGTGCGCAGCGGCCGCTCCCCTTCCGCGCAGATACTGTCCCCGTAGGTGATCAGAACACTGCTGCGCTCGTCGTAGCGGGACGGCGTATCCTCACGCCCGCAGAGATCCACCCCGTAGCGCCCGATGAGGGCGTCCAGGCGTGGCAGGAGGCGCTCCGCTTCTTCCCCGTAAAGAAAACGCAGGCGTTGCAGAAGACGGTTTCGTTGCGGCAGGGACAGCATGGCGGTTCAGGTTTCCCCGTTGCCGGGCCGCCAGCCGGTGAGGGTGTTGATCATGATGCGGAGATGCCGCCGCAGGATGGCGTAACTGTAATAGCGGCGGGCAATGCTGTAGTTATGCTCCAATACACCTTGGCGGTAGTCCGCGTCGAAAAGGAGGCGCTTCACCTTGCGCACGAGGTCGCGCGTGATGAAGCCTTCGATGACGGCGAGGTCGAAGCCCTTCGGCTCGATGTCCTTTACAAAAATGTCGTAGCGGTTGATGACGACGGGCTTCTTGAAATAAATGGCTTCGAGGAGGGCGTTGCCGAAGCCCTCGTAGGTGCTCGGGTAAGTGACGAGGTCGGCATGGGGATACAGGTCCCAGAGCGTATAGCACTTGCGCCCTTCGGCATCGCGCTGCCGCACCTCGGAAATGCGGTCACCGATGAAGAACAGTTCGACCCCCTCCTCGCGCGCCAGCTCTTCCAGCATGTGCTTGTATTCGTATCCTTCGTCCCCGGCCTCGTGCGAGATGACCAGTTTACAGCGGGGATTCTCCAGCATGCTGACCAGTTTGACCGCGTGCTCGATCCCCTTGCGCGGCACGATCCGCGTTGGCTGCAAAATGAAGATATCGTCCTCCCGGATCCCGATCTCCTTGCGCACATCGGCGGCGTAGTCGTCCGGCGGCGGCGGCGTGTTCTGAAAATCAAATACATTCGGAATCAGCAGGCTTCCCACCCCTTTGCGCAGCGAAAGCTGCTCCTGGGCGTCCGCGTTGATGACGACATGGGACATGTTGGGAAGGCGCGGCGGAAAGGCCATGTCGAGGTAGTCCTGCACCGCGTTGATGGAAAAGCGCACCCGCTCCCAGTAAAAGTCATGGTGATGGGCGATGGCGGGCAGATTGGTCTCCATCAGGAACTCCGTCAGGGCGATGGCCAGCGGAACATGCATCGGGATCGTGAGGGCGTTCTGCGGAATGACGACGTCCAGCTCGAAGCGGTCCCGAAAGTGGTAGAGGGATTCCTTGAGATAGGCGGCCATGTCGCGGATCCGTCGCGACACGAGCGGGCTGCGCCGCCGCGCGCCCCAGATGCGCTCGTTCAGCCATTGCACCTCGGGATGGCCGAAATAGGCCTCCGGGATGCAGAGGCTCGCCCCCGGTTCACGGTCGCTTAATCCGGAATACCAGTAACTGACGTGCCGGTCGGCCCAGAGCACCCGCGCCCACTTCGCGCTTTCCAGCGAGACCCCGTCCGTTCCCGCGAATCGAGTCGAGATAAAGCCAAACCGCTTGCTCATCGGCTTAGCGTGATTCCGCCTCCGCCGCGCCGGCGGGGCGGTGTGGCTGCAGGGTGGCTAGAAATCCCTCGAGGCCTTCCTCCGGGTACCCCACCAACTTTTCGAGCACATTTCCCTCCGTATCGAGCAGGACGACCGTGGGGAAGTACTGCAGTCCGAGCCGTTTCCCGAGCTTCCGGTTATGCTCCCGCTGTTCCGCAGGCAGTTGCCTTTCCCGCGGAAAGTCCGCGCTGACAAGGACGAGGGCCTCCTCCGCGAAGGCGAGGAAGGCCTCCGTTGCGAGCACCTTCTCGTTCAGCTTGATACAGGGCGGGCACCAGTCCGAACCATGGAACTCGATCATCACCAACTTGTTTTCCTCTTCCGCCTTTTCCATCGCGGCGGAGAAGTCGGTGTGCCAGTCACCTTTTTCCGCGGCGAGGGCGGCGAAGGGAGCGAGAAGGAGCAGGGGGACGATCTTTGTCATGAGGCGAAGGGTCAGTTGAGGGAGGGGTCGTCGGGAATGTCGGCGAGGACGAGCCATTCCGGGCGCACGTTGTTCAAAAGGGTGCGCCAGAGGTTCTGCGGCGCCTGCTTGCCGTAGGGCTGCGCGAAGGGACTGAGCGCCCAGTCAAAGCGGCTGAGTTCGGTTTCCAGCTGTCCGGCGCTCCACCCCGCGTACCCGAGAAAGGCCCGGGCTTCGATCGTCGGGTCCGCCTCCAGCAGCTCCTGCAGTTTCTCCGGCTGCAATCCGAAGAAAAGGCGGAAGTTCTGCTCCTTCAGGTCCCACTTCCATGCCGCCAGAAGCAGTTCATCTGAAGCCACCGGCCCGCCCTCGAAGACCGGCAGATTCTTCAGAACAGGCGTCTCCAGGTCCTCGCGGAGGTTGCCGAGGCACTGGCCGGAAGGCCGGTTGATGATGACCCCCAGCGCCCCGTCCTCACTGCTGTGCGCGGAAAGGAGGACCACCGTCTGGTGGAAGTTCGGATCCTGCAGCCCCGGATGCGCGCCGAGGATAAAGCCTGCGAAGGAGGTAACGTTCATGGACATGCTGGAAAAATGGACTGCTCCTGCCGAGCAAAATGCGATCAAATCTGCCGACCGTCAATGCCCACGGAGGAAAGCAGTTCGTGTACCAGAGGATCGTTACGGTAGTCAAAATGGTATTTCACCTCAGCGATGCCGGCCGCGGCAAGTACCTTCGCGCAGTTGATGCACGGGTAGTGCGTGATGTAGGCGACCGCGCCGTCCATCGGCACGCCCCTGCGCGCGGCGTCGGCCACCGCGTTCTGCTCCGCGTGCACCGTAGCTTGTTCGTGGCCGTCGCGAAGGCGGCTTTCGTGCGGCGCACCCGGAAGAAACCCGTTGTAGCCAGCCGCGATGATCCGGTTGGGCTGACGTCCGCTTGAAACCAGCACACAGCCGACCCGCAAACGGTCGCAGGCCGACCGGAGACTGATGAGCAGGGCCGTGCTCATGAAATACGTGTCCCAGCTGGGCCGCGTCGTTGCCTGCTCCTGTAGGCGCGCCAGTTCCTCCAGCAGATCCGCTTCCTGTTTCGCTTCCGTCATCTTGCGTATACCCGAGCCCCACCCTCCCCGTTTATTCCCACACCTCAACCCCCAAAATCGGCTCCCGCCTCCCGCCTTCCTCACGCCTCTCCTACGCGCAGCTCTCCTTCCCGCATCGCC
>JAAAOD010000194.1 GCA_009908535.1 Verrucomicrobiota bacterium | reverse complement strand
GGGCCGGTGGCAACCGACCCGCGGGGGCCGCGGGAGAGATCAACCAAAGTCATGAACCGAAGAGTTCATTCGTTAGCAGCGATCGCCCGCGGCCTCCTGGCTTAATATCCAACAGTTGATAGAGCCCCAGCCTAGCGGCGGTGAGCTCACCTCTACAAGAAAGATATAAGCCATGAATCAGCCAAAACACACCTACATCGCCATTGATATCGCCAAAGCGGACCTCGAGGTTTTAGCCGCAGGCAAGAGAGTGAAAGCCGCCAACACCCCGGCCGGTTTCCGGCAAATCCTGGGGATCGCCCGCGATCTGGAAGCACCCTTGGTGGTGTTTGAAGCCAGCGGTGGGTATGAGCGGGCCCTGATGGAGCACCTCAGCGGGCAGAATGTGCCCGTGGCGATGATTTCCCCTGCGCGTTTACGGGCTTTTGCCGGCAGCGAAGGCGTCAAGGCAAAGACCGATCCCATCGACGCGCGGATGATCCTTCGTTTCGCGCAGGAGAAGAAGCTGGCCCCGATGCGCATCATTGAAGGCAAGCGCCGCGAGCTTGCCGATTTGATGGACCGCCGAAGCCATCTCAGCGAGCAGTTGACGCGGGAGAAAACGCGCCTGCAAAAAGCCCCCGAGCTCCTCCATGCCTCCATCCGCAGAATGATCCACCACGTCGAAAAGGAAATCTCCCTTATCGAAAAGCAGATCGAAGAGCTCATCGCCGCCGATGAAGCAATGAGCGAGGAAGCCGAGTGCATCCAATCCATCAAGGGCATGGGCAAGGTCAACGCGTGGACCCTGATGGGCTATCTCGGCGAAATCCACCACTTGAAACGCAATCAACTCGTCGCCCTGGCCGGATTGGCCCCCTTCAACCGCGACACCGGCAAGAGCAGCAAGAACCGCTTTATCAGCGGCGGAAGAGCCAAGGTCCGCAAAACCCTGTATATGGCCGCCACCTGCGCGGCCGTGCATAATCCCGTCATCAAAGCCTACGTCCAAAAACTCAGGCAACGCGGCAAGCCCTACAAATGCGCCATCGTCGCCGCCATGCGCAAACTGCTCTTACATGTCCAAAGTCTTTTGAAAAATCAGCCCCTTCCCGCTTGACGAAGACACAGTTGCTTACGACTTCGGCTACATGTCCTTCGTGGGCGGTTGTGTCCGGCTGAAGGCCGGACTTCATACCAGCCCAGTCCGGAGGCCCGCTTGGCGGGCCGGAGGGCTGGGTTAAGGAGTGGGCGCTTCCATAATAAAGGGCTGAAAGCCCGGAACCATGTTGGCGGGCTTTCAGCCCTTTATTTTCATTCAGGGACATTTACCCGGCCCTGCGCATCGCTTCGCGATACTTCGGGCCGGGCTGGTATGGCCCCGGGCCTTTGGCCCTTCTTCGCCGGCCAAGGGTCCGCCAAGTGAAGGCCGATGGCTTTTGAAAATCAGCCCCTTCCCGCTTGACGAAGACACAGTTGCTTACGACTTCGGCTACAGGCGGGCCAAAGTCTTACGACTTCGGCTACGAGAGTTCGGCCACACCCGAACGGCACGAGCAGGTTTTACTCTATGCCATGAGATGGTGTGATCAAGTCTCCGGCAGTCGCGTTTCGCCGAGGGTGATGTTTGCGCAGTGGCGCCGGCAGATTTCGAGGCGGTCGATGTCCTCGACTTCCTCGCCATCGATGAAGATCCGCTCGAAGCGGACGGATTCGATGGGGTGGGCGGCGTCGTAGCCGCTCATCAGGGAGATCGTGCTGCCGGGGTTGAAGCGGTTGGTCGTCCAGTGGATGTCCTCGAAACGGATGTCGCGCACATGGCCGCGTTCTTCGTCCTCGTTGTAGCGGGAATTCACGATACGAAAATCGATGAATTTGCTGTAGCAGTGCTCGATATGAATGTCGCGGAAGGTGATGTCGGAAACGACGGCCCGGTCGCCGTTGTGGATGGAGAAGACGGCGCCGTTGCCGGAGGTATGGAGCACATCGATGCTTTCGAAGGTGATGTCGCGGATGGTATCCGCGGCCAGCTCGTAGCCAAGCTCCATGGCGTTGCCGCCCTGCGCCTTGCAGAGGGCGCAGTCACGGACCTTTACGTCGTGCACGTCCCTTCGGAAATCCCACTCCGGGGTATCCTTGCCTTTGTGCTTTTTGAAACAGGCCTTGATGACGACGCAGTCGTCGTTGTTGCGGAGGAAGCAGTCCTCGATCAGGACGTGCCGCGAGCCGACCACATCGATCCCGTCCGAGCACATGACCTCCCCGATTTCCTTGATGTTGGCGATGTGCACGTGCTCGCAGTTGCCCGGGACGATCATCCATGCACTGGGGTGGATCAAGGTGATGTCGCGGATCGTGACGTTGCGGCATCCGGCCAGTTGCACCATGTGCGCGGCCGTCCCGGCGGCGCGGGAACAGCCCGAGCCATCGAGAATGCCGTGGCCGGCGATGCGGATGTTTTCCGCGGAGACGGCGTGGACGTAGCCGCGGACGACCGTGCCCGCCTCGAGGTAGAGGGTCTGCCCCGACTCGAGGTGAATCTCGCCCGCGTCGTGGTAGCGGCCGCCGCCGTAGTACACAACGTCAGGATCCTCGGGATCGGGCGGGTCGGTCTCGGGGGCGGCGACCCAGATGAAGAGCTGGGGCATGCCGGGAATTTCCACCTGCACTTTCACTGGCCCGTCGATCCTGAAGGTCACCGTGTTCCCTTTCGTCTCGCAGGCGATGCCCGTGCGCCACGGCTTGACCGTGGTCGTCGGCGGGCAATCGCCCGGGGCGGTGATTTCAAAGCGCGTCGCCGGGCTGCCGGAAACGTGCTCGACGAGGGCGAAGTGCGCCTCTTCCGTTTGGAAGATTTCCACTGGTGCGCCGTCGCAGAGGAGGGAATACGTCGCGGAGCGCCGCAATTCCGGAGGGTGGGTATGTGCCTTGATCATTATGCAGACAAAAAGCGAGACCCCGGAGAGGATTTCCAACCAAACCGGGGTCTCTCATGCCCTCAGGGGGCCTGAATGAAGTCTTGATGACCGTAAACTGGCCAGCCTTAGAATTTCATGGTGGCGCTCAACCGCCAGGTGCGCGGGGCATTGATGCCAAAGCCGCCGGAATCGATTTCACGGCGATCGAATAGATTGTTCACGTTCAGCTGCAGGGTGACGTTCTGGCCCTGCCAGACGTTCAAGTCGTAGCGCAACATGGCATCGAAGATCCAGAAACCCGGGTTCCAGTAATTAAATTGCCGTCTCTGAGATGGGCGCTGCTTGCTCTGGTAATGGCTGCCGAGACCGATTTCAAGGCCCTCGAGGCGTCCTTCCGTGAGTTCGTAAAGGCTCCAGAGGGAGAAGCGGAATTCCGAGACCTGGGCAAGGTCGCTGTGCAGGATGGGTTCAAAGACCAGTTCCTCGCCGGTATAGGGATTTACCGGAGCGGTGCCGGATTCGGCTGCCTCGGAGCGGGCGGCGTTCATTTCCTCCGCGGAGAGCGGCCGCAGGACCTCGATGGTCTGTCCGCTGCTGGGGACGGTGTAGGACCCAAGGACTTCATCCGAAAAGAGACTTGGATGCGGATAGGGCCCCGGAAACTGGCCAATGGGTAGATTTACATCGCCGAAGAAATCCACCTGGTCCGGATTTTCCAGTTCCGCTTTCCACAGCCAGGAGAACGAAGCGGTGATCGTCCAATTGGGGCGGGCGCGGTAATTGACGTCCACTTCGAGCCCTTCGCTGGCTTCGACTCCGGAGTTTTTGCGCAGGCCACTGCTGCCGGATTCGAGCGAGGGCAGCCACGGTCGATCATAGGTGGCGTAATTCTGCCGGAGCCTTTCGATGAGGTTGGAGTCGCTGACGACAATATTCTGGCGCTCAAGATGGAATACCGTCATCGACCCGCTGAGCTTGTCCTGGAAACCGGAGGCTTTAATGCCCGCCTCATAACCGATTCCCTTTTCCACGCCCAGTTCTTCGACCGCAACGGTTCTTGTCTCCGGATCATCCAGCGGGCCCTCATAGAAAGTGACCGAATTCGTTCCCTGCGGACGGGAGGGCGGTACGAAGCTCTCGCTGTAGCTGGCGTAGAGGCTGAGGCCGGGTTGGATTTCGTAGGTGGCACCCACCATCGGAGTGACATCGGAAAGCCGTTCGCCCTTTAAATCCCCCACCGTGTTGCCGTCGTTGAAGAAGAAGTCGGAACGTTCCTCCCATCGCAGACCGGCGAGGACGGAGAGCTTTTCCTTCAGGAAAGTGCCCCGGTAGGAGCCGGAAAATCCGAC
>JAAAOD010000185.1 GCA_009908535.1 Verrucomicrobiota bacterium | reverse complement strand
CCTCGGTGGCTGGCCCTGTGCTTTCTGGGCGCAGCGGATCCTCCGCCACAAGATCCGCAAGGTTGCCTATCAGGTCGTCTTCTGGCTTATCGTACTGGTTCATCAGGTTGTGGCCTTTGATTACCAGAGTGGGGGGAGCATCAGCGGACGGGTACTGTCCTTTCTTGAACGATAGAATGCGATGGCGTTGGGAAGAGCAAAAATTTGTCTGGCAAGGCCTTGGCTCCGCCCCGCATGCTTTCAATCGGTGATAATTCTGCCTTTGCTGAAATGACGGATGTTCTGAGTTACCTGGCCTCGCAGCCCCTGCTCACCCTTTTCCTTTTGATCGGGACGGGGCTGCTGCTGGGGTCGATCCGCATCGGAGGGATCGAACTGGGCGGCTCGGGGGTGCTGTTCACGGCCCTGCTGGCGGGGCATCTCGGCCTGACGGTACCGGAAGCGACGGGCAGCATCGGGCTGGTCCTGTTCGTGTATTGCGTCGGCGTGGGAGCGGGCGGGCGCTTTTTCGCGGCCCTGCGGCGGCAGGGAAAGGAACTGGCCCTGCTGACGCTGGCGGTGGTCGGCAGCGGGGCCTTGCTGACGATCCTCGCAGGCCGCCTCTTCGACCTCGAGCCCGGCATGGCGGTGGGGATTTTCGCGGGGGCGCTGACGAGCACGCCCGCCTTGGCGGCGGCGATGGAGGGACACAGCGTGGGCGGCGAGCAGGTCGTGGTCGGCTACGGGGTGGCGTATCCCCTCGGGGTGATCGGTGTGGTGCTGTTCATTCAGCTCCTGCCGCGCCTCCTCGGGCGGGACCTCGAGGCGGAACCCGAGAGCGCGGAAGCGGAGGCCCCGCGGATTGAGCGCCGCCTCGTCGAAGTGACGAATCCGAACCTGATCGGCAAGCCCATCGCGGAGAGCGCGGTGCAGCAGCTGGGCGGCTGCCAGCTGCCCCGGATCAGCCATGGAGGCCGCCTTGAGCCGGTCGGCAGCAAAGACGTTTTCGAGGAAGGTAGGGAAGTGCTGCTGGTGGGACAGCCGCAAGCGGTCGAGATCGCGACGGAAATGATCGGACGCAAGCTCGACAAGCCGGTCGTCGTGAACGCCGATGACGAGCGCGCCCGCTTTGTCGTGACGAATCGCGACATGACGGGGAAGACGCAACGGGAACTGGACCTGCTCAAGAACCACGGGGTCGTCATTACCCGGATCAGCCGCATGGAATTCGAGTTCGTGCCGGATCCGACGACGCGCCTCGAACCCAACGACATTCTCACCGTGGTGGGGACGCGGGAGAGCCTGCAGGTCTTCGAGAAGACGGTCGGCCATCGCGCGCAGGCCTTTTCGCAGACGAGCCTTGTTTCCATCGCTATCGGCCTCTCCCTTGGGATTGTCGTCGGCGGACTGACCTTTCCGTTGCCCGGCGGGGCGGAGTTTTCCCTCGGCCTTGCGGGCGGACCCCTGCTCGTCGCGCTGCTGCTGGGCCACTTCGGGCGCATGGGCGGCCTTGTCGGGCATATCCCGCGCCCGACGCGCGTGCTGCTGCAGGAAATGGGACTGGCCTTTTTCCTCGCCCACGCCGGGATCCGCGGCGGCGCCGGGCTTGTCGAGGCGGTCTCCTCGCAGGGACTGGCCCTTCTCGGTATCGGCGCGGTCATTACGCTGGTACCGCTGCTGCTGGGTTTCCTCATCGCCCATTTTCTCCTGCGCCTCTCCCTTTTCCAGACCCTCGGCGGGATCTGCGGCGGCATGACGAGCACGCCCGCGCTTGGCGCGCTCACTGCGAAAACGAGCCGCCAGGCCCCCATTGTCAGCTACGCGACGGTCTACCCGGTGGCCGTCGTCCTCATGGCCCTACTGGCGAAGGTCCTCTATGCATTACTGGGATAAGGAGAAGAGGCCGGAGGAAGAAGAAAAGAAAAAGGCCGGTGCGGATGATGGATTGCCGGAATCTGATTCCGGCACTGATAGCGAAGGGTTATCGGTTAGCCTTGCCGGAAAAACTGTTGCGGGGTTGTAACGGCGATGGGGGATTTGCGGAAGTCGCGGGTGTTCCGGGTAACGATCACCTGGGCGTCGAATTTCAGGGCGGCGCTGGTTTGCATGGCATCTTCCAGATCCTTGAAACCAAGTTCGAGCGCCTTGATCATTTCCTCGGATCCTGTGGAGGGAACCTCGCAAAAAGCAAGGAGACCCTTGATGTAGTCCTCCGCGCCTTGATCGCTCAGGTAGTGGAGGTTGGCGAGGCCATGCCACGATACAGCTGCTCTGCCGGGGTTCTTTTCGGCCCAGTCCAGTAGTTTCGCACTTGTTCCCAGATGGGGTTCCCGGGCGAAGTACACATCCAGCAGGACATCGGTGTCGATAAAGATGCGCATCCTTGCTTTATCAAAGCTTGTACTTCTCTCGCAGTTTGCGCGTGCGCTTATCGTCCTTTTTAGCCAGCCTGCCTTTGCCGGTCCAACGTTGGGAAAAAGAGGATTCTTCCGCCCCTTTCCCTTGGGGGGCTCCTCCGGTTCCTGTCTTTTCCCACAGCAATTGTTCCACGAGCGAGGAAAGGCTCAGGCCACGGCGGCGGGCGTACCTTTTCGCGCGCAACGAAACCTCAGGCGACAAAGTGAAGGTTTGCCTCTGCTTCATATCCTTTAGATAAGTATGAATTCATCGTTCCGTCAACCTGCTTTCACGGCAAAAACCGGGATAAAATTTTGTCGAAAAGGCCGGATTCCGTTATCCTGTTCTCATGTTCGGACCACGCTTTCATCTTTGTAACCTTTTTGGATTCCCTTTGCGAATCGACCTCAGCTGGCTGTTCATCGCGGTTTTGCTGACATGGTCGCTGGCGGCGGCCTATTTCCCGCATGCCCGACCCGGGCTGGAGGAAGGAACGTACCTCGTCATGGGGGTGGTGGGGATGCTGGGGCTTTTCGCCTCGGTGGTCCTGCACGAGCTCGGCCACGCCCTCGTCGCCCGCAAGTACGACCTGCCCATCCGGGGCATCACGCTCTTTATTTTCGGCGGTGTCGCGGAAATGACGGAAGAGGCCAAATCCGCCAAGGCGGAGTTCTTTGTCGCTATCGGCGGACCGGTGGTGAGCCTTGTCCTCGCCCTGCTTTTCCGCGGTGCGGACGCCTTTCTCCCCCTGCCCGGGGCGGTGGCGGGGGTGGTCGCCTATCTCGGTCTCATCAACACCGTTGTCCTCGTTTTCAACCTGATTCCGGCCTTTCCGCTCGACGGCGGCCGCGTCCTGCGGGCGGCCCTCTGGCACTTCGGCAAAAGCATGCGCCGGGCCACCCGCATCGCCAGCAGCATCGGTTCCGGCTTTGGCTGGATTCTCATCGCGATGGGGGTGTTGCAACTGCTGGCCGGTTCCCTCATCGGGGCGATCTGGTGGGCGCTGCTGGGCATGTTCCTGCGCGGGGCCGCGACCGGCACTTACCAGCAGCTGCAGCTCCGGCGCCTGCTCGAGGGCGAACCGGTGCGGCGTTTCATGAAGACGGACCCGGTGGCGGTGCGCGACGATCTTTCCCTCAAGGATCTTGTTGAAGACTATGTGTACCGCCACCACTTCAAGACCTTTCCCGTCGTCGATGCCAATCAGCAACTGCTCGGTTCGGTGACGACCCGCCAGGTCCGCGACATTCCCCGGGAACAGTGGGACGAAAAGACCGTGCGCGAGGTCATGCAGGAAGTGAACGTGGAGAACACCCTCCACCCGGAGGACGACGCCATGCGGGCCCTCTCCGTTATGAACCAGTCCGGGCAGAGCCGCTACCTCGTCGTGGAAGACGGTACCTTGAAGGGCATCCTTTCGCTGAAGGACCTGATGGAATTCTTTTCCCTGAAGGTGGAATTGGAAGAGGCCTGAGCGCCAACGCGCCCGGTTTGACAATTTGTCCCGGCGGGCTTCCTCTTAGGTTATGAGCCGGGATGTATACGAATCGGACGAAATCCTTCAGCAGTATCTGCTTTTTCACTACGGAAAGCCGGAGGAGCAGTTGCCGTGGTCCTTTGGTCCGGCCGGAGCGCTGGACTTTCCCCGCCGTTGTGTGACGGAGGGTTTCCTGCCCGACCGTCTGCCCGGCCGCTCCCGGGCTCTCGATATCGGTTGTGCCGTCGGAGCGAGCAGTTTCGCCATGGCAGAAATCTTCGGGGAGACGATCGGGATCGACTATTCCGACACCTTTATCATGGCGGCGCGGACCCTCGCCCGCGAAGGACAGATCACCTACAGCTTCCGGGAAACCGGTCAGCTGACGAAATCCATTGTCGCCCACCGCCCGGAAGGCCCGCACGGGCGCATCCAGTTCGAGCAGGGGGATGCGGAAAGGCTACGCACGGGGCTCGGCAGCTTCGACGCCGTCCTCGCCGCGAACCTTCTCTGCCGCCTCGCCAATCCCCGCAACTTCCTCGAACGGCTCGTCGAACTGGTCCGTCCCGGCGGCCAACTGGTCATCACGACGCCGAACACATGGCTGGAAAGTTTCACCGCCCCGGCGTACTGGCTGGGCGGGACGCCGGAAACGGGGGAACCGCTGGAGGCCCTGACGGCGGAACTGGACCCGCATTTCGAGCGCGACGCCGTCTGGGACATGCCCTTTCTGATCCGCGAGCACCGGCGCAAGTACCAGTGGTCGGTGGCCCAGGCCTCCCGCTGGATCCGCCGCAGTGAAGGGTAGGGCGCCTCTATGGACGTCATTGACCTCCCGCTCAACGGCCGGGAAGACCGCGACGGATTGCGGGTTTTCCTCGGGGCGGTACGCCAGTCCGCCGAGGAGGACGAACATGACAAACTCGCCAGCATCACCCTTCTCGTCCGCAAAGTCGATCCCCTCGCCGTCCTCGATTCCATTTACGAGGCCGATGCCGCGCATTTCTATCTCGAAAACCGCGCCGCGGACAAAGCCATTGCCGGAGCGGAGGCCGTGGACGCCTTCGTCGCGGAGGGTCCCGACCGGTTTGCGCGCTTGCGCGCCTTCGCCGAAGAACGTCGGCAACATACCGTCGCCATCGGCGAGCTTTCCCATCCGCACGCGGGGCCGCTCTTCTTTACCGGAGTGGGCTTTGAGGAAGAAAATTCCGGCGAGGCCGCTTTCCCGCCGGCATGGTGCTTTGTGCCGCAATGGCAGGTGACCGCCTGCGGGGACGGCGCTCTTGCCGTCGCCAACGCCCGCATCGAACCGGGTCAGGATACGGAGCCGCTGGTCGAGCGCATCTGGGCCGCCCACGGAAGGTTTATTCAACTCGCTTACGACGCGCCTCCGGCCGCGCCCGTTTACCACATTCTCAAGGAGGAGGAAGTCGGGCCCGCCGGGGCCTTCGAGAAGAATGTCAAGGTCGCCCTCGAGCGCATTGCCGACGGGTGCTACGAGAAGATCGTCCTCGCCCGCGCGGTCGACCTGACCTTCGACAATCCCTGCAGCCCCCTGCGCATTCTCGGACGCATGCGCGCCGACTACGGCAATTGTCATTGCTTTTCGCTACAAAGCGAGGAGGGCACCAGTTTCATCGGGGCGACCCCGGAACAACTCGTCGCGGTCCGGGACGGCCGCTTCACCACCGAAGCGATCGCGGGCAGCGCGCCTAGGTCGGAGGATCCCGCCGCGGACCGCCGCCTCGGGGAGGAACTCCTCGGCAGCGACAAGGACCGGCGCGAACACCGCCATGTCGTCGAGAGCATCCTCCGCCGCCTCAAGCAGGCCGGAGCAACCGCCGAGGCCCCGCAGACGCCGGAGCTTCTACGGCTCGCCAACGTCCAACACCTGCGCACCCCCCTCTCTGGCCCCTTGCCGCCGGGCGTCCACCTGCTTGACTTCGCCGCCGCCCTGCATCCCACGCCCGCCGTCGGGGGAACGCCGCGCGGGGCCGCTCTCCCCGACGTCTCCGCGCTCGAACCCTTCCCGCGCGGCCTTTTCGCCGGCCTTGTCGGGTGCTTCGACGCGCATGGCAACGGGGAATTCGCCGTCGGCCTGCGCAGCGCCCTCGTCCGGCGCAATACCGCCCGCCTTTACGCCGGCGCCGGCATCGTCGCCGGTTCCGAGCCCGCAAGGGAACAGGCCGAAACCACTCTCAAGATGCGCGCCCTCCTCGACTGCATCCGCGGCGCGGCGGGGTGAAAATTCCGCATCACTCCACGAGCAGAAACGGCCGCCTGTGGCTTTGGAGACGGACGGAATTCAGCCGCACGCGGAAGATCTCCGCAAGGCGCGGATCCGCGGCAATCGCTTCTGGTGCGCCGTCGAGGGCGAGGCGGCCTTCGGAAAGGACGAAAATGTGGTCGGCGTTCCGAATGGCCTGGTTGATGTCGTGAATAATCATGACAACGGCGGTACCGCTGTCGGCCACCTCCCGGACAACCCCCTGGACCGTCTTCTGGTGCCAGAGATCGAGGTTGTTCGTCGGTTCGTCGAGAAAGAGGCAGCGCTGCCGCCGCTCTTCCGGGGGACCCTCGATCTGGGCGAGAACGCGGGCGAGCTGTACCCTCTGCTTTTCTCCGCCGGAGAGATGGGTGTAGAGGTCGTCGGCCCGGTCAGCGAGATCGACGCGGGCAAGGACCTTGCGCGCGATCCTGTAGTCCTCCGGTCGCTCCCCGCCGCGCATGTGCGGACTGCGCCCGAGGAGGACCACCTCAAGGGCGGTGAAGGCGAAATCAAGGTTGCTCTCCTGGTGAAGGTAGGCGCGCAGCTGGCCGAGCCGGCGGACCGGAATGGAAGAAAGCGGCTGCCCGTGAAAGCGGACTTCGCCCTCCGGATCGGGGTCCCATTCGCCGGAGAGAACCCGCAAGAGGGAAGTCTTGCCCGCCCCGTTCGGTCCAAGGACCACGGAAACTTTACCAGGCTCGATGCGCAGCTGGATGTCCCGGAGAATGGGGCGGCCGCCGCGGTGGAGGGAGATGCTCTTTGCTTCCAGCATGGGTTCAGGCGGCCAGTTGACGTTTGCGGCGTTCGATCAGATAAAGGAAGAAGGGTGCGCCGAGTAGGGCGGTGATGACCCCGATGGGAATTTCCGAAGGTGCGTTCGCCGTCCGCGCAACAAGGTCGGCCCCCAGCATGATGGTGCCGCCGAGGAAGGCCGATCCCGGCAGGAGGCGGCGGAAATCCGGGCCCCGTAACAGGCGGACGAGGTGCGGTACGACGAGACCGACAAAACCGATCAGGCCGCAGTAGGCGACCGTCACCCCGACCATGGCGGCGCAGAGAATGATGACACTGTTCTTCACCGTCTGCGTGGAGAAGCCGAGGTGGTAGGCCTCCGCCTCGCCGAGGAGAAAGGCGTTCAAGGCCCTCCGGAAGCGTGGCAATAGCAGGGCCGGGAGCAGGATGAAGGGGGCCATGAGCAGCAGGTCCGTCCAGCCGCTGTTGTGCAGGCTGCCCAGCGTCCAGAAGGTGAAGCGCCGCAGGGCGTAGTTGTCCGATAAATACAAAACGCCGCCGACCATCGCCCCCGCGAGCGCGTTCACCGCCACTCCGGCGAGCAGCAGGGTGGAGACGTGCGTCTTCCCCGCAATGCGGGCCAGCCGGTAGACGAGAAAGGTCGTTCCCGCCGCCCCCAGCATCGACCAGAAGGGGAGTTGGAGGGTCTGGACGAAAACCGGGAGCCCGATCAGCAGCGGCTGCAGCGAAATGGCGATGATCGCCCCGATGGCCCCGCCGCTGGAGACCCCGATCAGCCCCGGGTCGGCGAGGGGGTTCCGGAACAGCCCCTGCAGGCAGGCCCCCGCCATGGCCAGCGCTGCTCCCGTCAGCAGCGCCGTCAGCGCCCGCGGCAGGCGCAGGTCCCAGATGACCAGGGCCCGCCGCTCCGATACACCCGTCTCGAACGCCCCAAACGTCAGCTTCTCCGCCAAGGTGCCGAGCACCTCCCCCGGAGTCGTCGCCACCGGGCCCGCGTTTAGCGAAAGCAGCAGCAGAAGAACCAGCAGCGGGACCATGCCCCCCCGCCAGCCCCAGCGGCTCAGCAGTCCGCCGCGTTCCGTCCGTCGCTCCATCCGCCCAGCTTCGCAAATGGCATTGCCATGTCAATAAAGCGCATCGTAGCGGCGGATCTCGAATTGCTTTTCGCGGCGAAGGGTTTCGGCGAGGCGGAATTGGTCCTCGAAGGGCGGGAAGAAGGCATCCCCCGTGAACTCCCCGTAGACGAGGGTGAGGTAGAGGGTATGGATATGGGGCAGGGCCTGGCGGTAGATCTCGCCGCCTCCGAAAATCCAGATGTGGCGATCGGTCTGATGATCGAGCAGGGCCTCCAGCGAAGGAAGGACGGTGCAGCCCGGCAATTCGGAGAGGGAGCGGGAGATGACGATGTTTTCGCGCCGGGGCAGCGGCTTGCCCATGCTTTCATAGGTGCGGCGCCCCATCGCGATGGCTTGGTCGCGGGTACAGTTCATCACCCATTTCATGTCCTCGGGCAGGTGCCACGGGAGGTCGTTGCCTTTGCCGATGACGCGGTTTTCCGACATCGCGGCGATGGCTTTCCACGGGCGTTGGGGGATGGTTTCGCTCATACGGCGATGGGGGCTTTGATGGCGGGATGGGGATCGTAGCCTTCGAGACGGAAATCTTCGTACACGAAGTCGCGGATGTCGGTCCTTTCGGGATTGAGATGCATCGTCGGCAGCCTCCGCGATTCGCGGCTCAGTTGCAGCCGGGCCTGTTCGAGGTGGTTCTGGTAGATATGCAGGTCACCGAAGGTGTGGACGAAGTCCCCCGGTTCGAGTCCGCAGACCTGCGCGATCATCAGGGTCAGGAGGCTGTAGGAGGCGATGTTGAAAGGGACGCCGAGGAACAGGTCGGCACTTCGCTGGTAAAGCTGGCAGGAGAGCGAGCCCTCCTCTTCGTCGACATAGAACTGGAAAAGGGTGTGGCAGGGCGGCAGGGCCATCTTCGGCAATTCGGCGACATTCCATGCGCTCACGATATGGCGCCGGCTGGCGGGTTTGTTCCGGATCGAATCGATGACGGCGTCGATCTGGTTGATCGTCGTTCCGTCGGTCGCCGGCCAGCGTGTCCACTGCGCACCGTAGATGGGACCGAGGTCGCCATTTTCATCTGCCCATTCGTCCCAGATGGTGACGCGGTTTTCGTTCAGGTAACGGATGTTCGTATCACCCTTGAGGAACCAGAGCAGCTCATGGATGAGGGCGCGCACGTAGATCTTTTTCGTCGTGACGAGGGGAAAGCCCTCGCGCAGGTTGTAGTGGCTTTGCGCGCCGAAAAGGGAGAGCGTGCCGACGCCGGTGCGGTCCCGGCGCGGTTTCCCGTTTTCCAGTACTTTCCGGAGCAGGTCGTGATATTCCCTCATGAAGCGGACTTCCCCTGCCGGACCTTCTCCTTGGCGGCTTCCTTTTCCTCCTCGAGGCGGTCGCGCTCGTTGCGCATCTGCTTTTCGATCTGCGCGACCGCTTCGGGATCGCCTTTGGAACGGGCCTCCGTGAGTTGCTTTTGCAGGAAGACCTCCCGTTCCGCGGTCTTCGCCTTGTAGGATTCCTCAAGGCGTTGCAGCTCTTCCTTCTGCTCATGGGTCAGGGTGGGAACGCTGTCGGGGTCTTCTTTCTGCAGGCGTTCCATGGCGAGTTCGTAAGCACTTTTCATATGGATAAAAGGGTACAGGTCAGGAAGTGGGATGCAATTGTCGCTGGCCGATATCGCGGCGAAAGGTTTTGCCGACCCATTCCACCTTGTCGACGACGGCATAGGCCTTGTCCGCGGCATCCCGCAAGTCGGATCCGACCGCGGTCACCCCGAGGACGCGTCCGCCGGCGGAGAGCAGCTGCCCCGCTTCGTCGAGACGGGTTCCGGCGTGCAGAATGTCGACGCCTTCGGGAAGCTGCCCGGGGAGGCCGATCGGTTCGCCCTTGGCGTAGGAACCGGGATACCCCTTCGCGGCGAGGACGACGATCATCGCCGCGCCCTCGTGGAAGCGGAGGTTGGTGGTGGCAAGGCGCCCCTCGGCGCATTCCACCATCAGCTGGACGGGATCGGTTTCGCAAAGCGGAAGCAGCACCTGACATTCCGGATCGCCGAAGCGGACATTGAATTCGAGGACCTTCGGCTCTCCCTTGTCATCGATCATGAGGCCGACGAAAAGGACCCCCCGGTAATCGAGGCCGGCCTTGCGGAGACCCTCCATGGTGGGGGCGAGGATACGCTCGCGGACCTTCGCCATGACGGCTTCGGTCACGACGGCGGCGGGCGCGTAGGCGCCCATCCCACCGGTGTTGGGGCCGGTGTCGCCTTCGCCGATCCGCTTGTGGTCCTGGCTGGGTTGGAGACAGACGTAGTCGCCGCCGCCGATCAATACCATCAGGGAGGCCTCCTGACCGGTGAGGAATTCTTCGATGACGATCTCGCGTCCGCTTTCGCCGAAGCGCCGTTCCTCCAGCATCTCCCGAATGGCGGATTCCGCAGCCTCCCGGTCCTCGCAAATGATCACGCCTTTCCCGGCCGCGAGCCCGCTCGCCTTGACGACGACGGGGAAGGCGCATCGGTCGAGCCATGCGACCGCCTCGGCGACCTCCGTGAAATTCGCCCATGCCGCCGTCGGAACACCATTGTCGCGCAGAAAGGCTTTGCAGAAGGCCTTGCTGCTCTCGAGCCGCGCCGCTTCACGACCCGGCCCGAAGACGCGGAAGCCCGCTTTGCGCAGGACGTCCGCCACCCCGGCGGCAAGGGGCGCCTCCGGGCCAATGATGACGAGATCAGCCCCGCATGCCCGGGCGAGGGCCAGCACCGCGTCGCCGTCTTCGGCATCGACGGGGCGGCACTCTGCTTCCCGTGCCATCCCGCCGTTGCCGGGCGCGGCGACGACGCGTCCGACGCGTTCGCTACGGAGGCAGCATTTGAGCAGGGCGTGTTCCCTTCCGCCTCCGCCAAGAACAAGGACCGTCATGCCTTCATCCATGGAATCCGATTGAGGCGGTTCCCTTGCGCCATGGCAACGATGCATTCCGGGGCTCCGGCAAGATTCCCGCCACCATGGAAAGGCGTTGACCTTTTATCCGCGATCTCGCTTCCTCTCCCGTTCACATCAGCGCAGATCTCCATGAGCAACAAGAAGCAGGAACCGGAAAAGCCCCTGAACCCGAACAATCTCGACAGCGAAAGCGAGCTCCCGCCGGACGCTGACGTCGAAGAACGCTTCAACGATTTCTGGAAGAAAAACGGACCGGGCATTTTCGGAGGGATCGCCGTGGGCGCGCTGATCGTCCTTGGCATCCAGGGCTACCAGTACTGGGAAGTCCAGAACGAGGAGGCCATCCAGGAGGCCTTCGCCGAGACGGAATCGCTCGTCGACCTGACCGCATTCGCGGAAGAACATTCCGGCCATCCGCTGGCCGGAGTGGCGAAGCTTTCCATCGCCGATGCCCGCTTCCAGGAGGAATCCTTTGCCGAAGCGGGTGAATTGTACAGGGAGGCCGCCGAGGTGCTGACCGACACGCCCATGAAAGCGCGCGCCCTCGTCGGACAGGGCGTCAGCCTCATTCGGGACGGCGCCGTGCAAGCCGGACAGGAACTGCTTGAAGAGGTGGCCCTCGACCCTTCCTTTCTCGACCAGACCCGCGGGGAAGCGGCTTATCATCTCGCCGTTTCCCAGTGGCAGGAAGACGATCTTGAAGCCGCACGGGAGAATGTGGACCTGATTCTTCAGCTCGAAGGCGCCAGCATGTGGTCATTCCGGGCCAGTGCCCTGCAGGACCGAATGGGAGCGGCGGAGGCGGATAACGCCGGGGCCTGATCATTCCGGCGCATCCTCGCGCAGGTTTTCCTCCATCGCTTCCAGGCGCGCGTCGAGGCGGTTGCGCAGCACGAAATAAAAGATCATCGCCGGGATGCCGATGGTCAAACCGGTTGCCGTGGTGATCAGCGCTTCGCCGATATCGCCCGCCAGCAGCTCCGGTTTGCCCATTCCGCCGGTCGCGATCGTCTGAAAGGCCCCGATCATGCCGCTGACCGTCCCAAGCAAACCCACCATGGGAGCGATGGTGGCAATGACATTGAGATACTGGATCCAGCGCATGGTCGTGCCTTCCACCGACTGCAGCAGTTGCTCCGTCGCTTCGGCTCGCTCTTCCTTCTGCCGTGCCGCCAACTCCTTCCGCAGCTCCGGCAGCAAAGGCTCGCGGATCCAGCGCGAAGGACGCAGGCCGAAGAAGGCCAATGAGGTGCGCATCCAGGCGAAGAGAAGGAGCATGAGTAGTGTCAGGGACAGAAGGGAGAGCGGAATCATGGCCCATCCGCCCTGGCGAAGCAGGTCGAAAAGGGTGATCTGCGCGAGAAGGGGAAGGGGATTCGTCATGGCGAGGGAGGAGAGAAGGAATCGGGAATGCGCAGTTCCGGAAGCCGCGCCCACCATTTGACCGCGGCGTCGTCCCCGCGCCGTTCCGCGAGGTGCTGGTTGAGCCGGCACAGAGGCAAAGGCGCGGCAAGGGCGGGAATCCGCCCGTTGAGGATTTCCACCCGCCGGGCCGTCTCGCGCCACAGCCCGAGCCGGGCGAGGGCCTCGGCTGCCAGCAATTCCGCTTCGCGTGTTGCTTCGAGCGGTCCGGGCAGGTCGGCAAGGGCTTCCGCCCATGCGAAAACCTCTTCCGCGGTTTCGGCCCGCAGTTCGCCGCAAAGAAGCTCCAGCATCCGCCTGCGGGTCGGCGCATCCGTCAGCGGAAGGAGGGACCGCAGGGGTGCCAGCTGGGCAAGGGGCGGGGTGCCCCCGCCGGGCAGAACGGAGAGGCTTATGGAGGCAAGGGTCCGCACAGGGAAGGCCACTCGCGCCGGTCCCGACGTTTCCCCGGGCCGGAGAACGAGGGATTTCGTAGTTACGGAATGGATACTTCCTGCGAAAGAGAATCCGCTTCTCGTCCTGCCCTCCACGAGGAGGCCTTCGCCGGATAGAGCGACTGCGGGGAAAAGGAGAAGGAGGAAAAGGTTTGCGGATCTCATGGCTTCAGGTGGCCTCGGCCGCGAGGGAACGGGTTTCACGAAGGAAACGGCGCACTGCCGCGGCCTTTTCCGGGGCAAGTTTCTCCGCGGCGTCGCGGAGCAACCGGCCCGCCTTTTCGCGGATGCGGGAAAAGGACGGGTAGAGGACGAGAAGCCGTTGGCAATCCAAAGCCACCTTACGGAAGCGGCCGCGGGCGGCGTCGGCCTCCGCCTTCAGCAGGAGCAGGGAGGCCGCCCGCAGAGGCGAGAGGTCCGGGGATGCGAGCAGCCCCCCGGCGACGGCGACGGCCTCTTCCGCCTCGCCGTTGGACATCAGCACGGAGGCATAGGTTTCCCCGGCTTCGGGCCAGATGGCGGCGTCGGGAAATTTGTTATGGACCGTCCGAAGGAGCGGCCGGGCGGGCTCGGTTTTCCCCGCGGAGAGGTGGACTCCGGCAAGGAGGAAAAGGGATTCCGGGATGTCGGGAGAATGCGGATGCGCGGCAAGGAAGGATTCGAGGCGGGACCGGGCCCCCGGGAAATCATAAACCGCGGAGACCTGCGCGAGCGCAAAGGCTGCCGGGGCGGGAAGGGGGTCCGTAATCTCCTGCTCCAGCAGGCGCAGGCGGATCGCGTCGGCGGAGTCACTCCGTCCGGCTCTTTGCAGCCGTTCGGCCCGGTAAAGCGAAAGGAGAAGAGCCGGGACCCCGTTCGCCCGCCGGATCTCCGCTTTCAGCCAGTCGGGGAAGGAGGTCGAAGCGGCGAAATGCCTTGCCGCGTTTGTCCACGTTTCCTCCAGCAGGGCCAGAAAGGCGGGGACGGGAAAGGAGACCGTATTTGCCATCAGGTTCCGGTGGAGCGTCCGGATCAATTCGGCCGGAATGGGGATCCCGTCCCCGTTGGCCACCAGTTGACGCAGGCGGACGAAGGGCTTTTCCGGGACGGGCTCGCCTTCCGCCGCCCGCCGGAGCCATGAGAGGAGGTGGGCTTGTAGGGCTTCTTTGTCACCGGAATTCTGATACACCGTGACGAGCTTCTCCCTCGCGAAGTCGGCCGCGGTCCCGCCGCGTTCCACCGCGGCGAGGAAGAACGGCTCCGCTTTGTCAAATTCCCGACGCGCGAGGTGGAATCCGCCGGCAAGGTTCCCGACGAGGCCCGCGTGGCGACCGTCAGGGAAATGCCTTTTGTAGTCATCAAGTAAGGACAGGAACCGGCCTGCACCCCCTCGTGCCAGCTTCAGCCGCTCGACGAGGGTGCTTTCGCGCAGGGCGGTCGTGGCGCCGCTTTCCTGCGGGACCGAGCGCAGCGCCTCCCCGGCCTCTTCGCTGCGTCCCATGCGGACAAGGCAGCAACCCTCCTTGAAGCGGAGGAGGGCGCGCCATGAGGCGGGTGCCCTTTCGCGAAGTGCAGCAAGGATCCTCAGTGCCGTCGCGGCCTCCCCGGCCTGAAGACGGCAGCTTGCCAGTTCCAGTTCCCAGCGAGGAAGGTCGTCATGCTGTGGATACGCTGCAATGAGCGAACCCAGTTGTTTCGTGGCGACGGTGTAGCGGGATTGCAAAACGGCGGTGCGCGCGTTCAGAAAGAGGATCCGGGGAAGGGCGGGATGGTCGGGAAACGCCTCCAGAAAGCGCAACGCATAGCCTTCCGCCGCCTCCCATTCCTCAAGGGCCTGATGCCCCCTGACCACGGTCGCGAAGGCAAGCGTGCGCAGCTCCGTCGAGATGTGCGGTGCGTCCACGAGCGCTTCCCCGAGGACCGTCGCCTCGAAGGCATGCCCGGCCGCCGAAAGCGCCCGCAGGCGCAGCCCGTAAAGCTGGTCGAGGGACGGAATGGCGGTTTTTCCCTCCCCGATTCCTCCGCAAAGGGATTCCAGTTGTTTACGCCAGTGCCGTCTCCAGAGGCCGGCGCGGAAGGAAAGCGCATCCCCCGGTTGCGTCGTCGGCAACAACCGGCGCAGTTCCTCTGCCGTGGCCGCGGCCGGACGGAACCAGCCGCTGACGGCCCATGCCTTTCCGGCCTCCCCCTTGCCGAGGAGCCTCGCCGCAAGGCCCGGAGCGAGGACCGCCCGCCACTTCGCGAGGAAGGGACCGTGAGGCTCGCCTTGCAACAAGCGCAGGGTTTCCCCGGCGGATTCCTCCCGGAGCTGCAAGGTCGCAAAGGCGCAGCGCGCAACGCCGGCCGCGGCGGGGGAGAGCTTGTCATGGGCAAGAATCCGCCGGAACTGACCGGCCGCTTCCGCGTGGTTATCCCCAGCGATGGCAATATCCGCCAGATG
This sequence comes from Verrucomicrobiota bacterium, assembly GCA_009908535.1. Taxonomy (GTDB): domain Bacteria; phylum Verrucomicrobiota; class Verrucomicrobiia; order Opitutales; family Oceanipulchritudinaceae; genus Oceanipulchritudo. The sequence goes on along the minus strand of JAAAOD010000185.1, from coordinate 5,975 downwards.
CCAGTGCACAAGGATCGCCTCGGGGAGGTCTGCATGCTCGTGGAGGAATTTCTCCAGGGATTTCTTCATTTTCCCGGTCTTTCCGACCGCTCCGTAGGCCGTCGCCAGCTGGTAGCGGAGAAAGGCGCGATGGGCGGGCGCGTCGGGGTATTCGCGAAACCATTCCTCCAGAATGGGGATCGCCGCGCTCGAATCGCTGGCTGCAAGGCAGGCGAGGGCATGGTAACGCAAAAGCCGTTCCCGGAATTCCGGAGCGGAGACTTCTTCTTCCTCCCCGTACCAGTTCCGGAATTCCGCGAAGAGGCGGCTCGCCTCGTGACCATCCCCGGCGGCAAGGACGGCACAGGCGGACCGCCATTGATCGCGCAGCGGCAGGACCCCCCCGGCAAGGCTTGCGGCAAGGGCGTAGATCAGGAGCAAGGGGAGACGTCTTGAGCACACGCCGTCATCATTCGGTGCCTCCCGACCCTCTCGCAAGCGGGCCGAATACCCAAATTCAGGCAATCGGCGGCTGGCAGACGGGACAGTAACAGGTCGTCCTGCCACCGATGGTCTCGCGCTCCAAGGGAGCCCGGTCACGGGGACAGGAACCACCGTCTTTCCAGCGGTGCGGGAAAAGCCAGTTCGCCGGTGGTGCCGTCCATTCCGGGGCAATTACGCGCAGGGCGTCGCGGGCAACTTTGCGCAGATCTCGGTAGAGGCGCGCCCGTTCCTCCTTCCGCGCTTCGGCCGCGCGCAGGCCCGGGAACAGCCGGGCCCGCCAGAGCGCTTCGTCGGCCATCCAGTTTCCGAAACCGGGAAAGCACGCCTGGTCGAGGAGAACCGCCTTGAGGGGGGCGCGTGAACGCCGGTCGAGGATCTTTTCAAAACGCGCGCGAGTGAAGCCCCGGTCCTGCGGTTCCGGGGGAAGATCCCGCCACCAGGGCGGGGCCTCCGCACCCTCGTGCAGACGGATGCGGCCAAACATGCGATAGTCACTGAAAACAAGGACACCCGGCGCTGCCCTCCCTTCCAGTTCGAGGACGAGGTGGTCGTGCTTGTCGGGCTGATACGGAAGCGGGGCGGTGAACAGGCGTCCCGCCATCCCGAGATGAACGCCGAGGTGCAGGCCGCCCGAAAAAAGAAAACGCATGCCTTTCCCGTGGGTGTCGGCGGTGAGAAGTTTCCGCTCCGGTAAGGCGCTCGCAATGGTTTCCGGATCCGCATCCCGGAAGACCCGCGCCCGGGGATGAAGGCGAACGGCGGCGACCGTGCGACCGACGGCGGGCAGCCACTGGTTACAGTAGTAAACGACTTCGGCCAGTTCCGGCATGGCTCAAATCCCGAATGGCCACAACAGGGGCACCAGCACCACCGTCCCCGCGAAATAAAGGAAATTCAATGGCAGCCCGATGCGCAGGAAATCCGCGAAGCGGTAGCCGCCCACTGAATACACATAGGTGTTCGTCTGGTAACCGATCGGCGTGGAGAAGCTGGCCGAACTGGCCACGCAGACCGCGATGAGGAAGGGCCGCGGGTCAATGCCCAGCTGCAGGCCCAGCTGGATGGCGATGGGGGCCATCAGAACCACGGTGGCGTTGTTGGAAAGGATTTCCGTGAAGATGGAGGTGGCGAGGTACAGGCAGGCCAGCATCAGGATCAGCGTGGGCAGCTCCGGCCAGCCAATGGAGCGGATACCCGCAAGCAGATCGGCGACCATGCCGGTCGCCCCCGAGGTTTCCATCGCCATGCCCAGTCCCAGCATGCCGTAGATCAGGATGAGAATGCTCCAGTCGATGCTCTGGTAGGCCTCCTTCGGCGTCAGGGTGCCGGCCAGGAGGACGAGACCCACCCCGATGATGGCCGCCGCCGTGATGGGCAGGATGTTAAAGGAAACGGTCAGGATGATGGCCGCCATCACCGTGAGGACGACCGGGGCCTTGCGGCGCAGGTCCTGCGACGGCGTGTGCGGCTGGTCGAGCAGCATGATGTCGTCCCCACGCCGGATCTGTTCCCGGGCCGAGTCCGTTCCCATCATCAGCAGCGTGTCCCCCGGTTCGAGGGGAAGGCGGTCGATCCGGTCGCGCATGTTGATGCCGCGGCGGTGGATGGCGAGGATGATCATGCGGAAGCGCTGGCGGAAGTTCAGTTCGTCGATCGTTTTCCCGATAATGCTGGAGCGCGGCCCGATGACCCCCTCGACGATGGAGCCTTCATGCGCCGTGATCGTTTCGATGCCCTCGCGCTCCTCCGCCGCGAGGCGCAGGCCCTCCACCGAGCGCGCCCGCGCGAATCCGCTCGGCCGGCAGGCGATCACGAGCCGGTCCCCCCCATGGAGAACCGTTTCCTTGACATCCCCCGGAACGGAAGCCCCTCCCCGGATGATTTCGATCAGCCGCAGTCCCTTCGCTTTCATGAGGTCGCTCTCCGCGACTTTCATGCCGATGAGCGGGCTGTCCTTGCGGATAAAGGCCTCCGTGAAGAATTCCTTTCGTTCCTCCTCGCTCAGGATGGAGGTCAGGGACTCGCGGACGGGCAGTCGCCGTTGCGCAAAAAAGACAAGGTAGAACGTGGCGATGAAAATGAGCGGGATCCCGATGCGACTCAACTCGAACATGGAAAGCCCCGCGTAGCCGGCTTCCCGCATGATCCCGCTCGCGAGGATGTTCGTGCTCGTGCCGACAAGGGTGCACACGCCCCCGAAGATGGAGGCATAGCTCAGCGGGATGAGCAGTTTCGAGGCCGGGGTGTTCAGCTTGCGGGACAGCGACAGCACCACCGGCAGGAAGATCACCACCACGGGAGTATTGTTGATAAAGGCGGAGATGCCCGCGACGAGAAAGATCATGATGACCAGCAGCCCCTTGTAGCCGAGCCGGGTCAGGTGCCCGAGGATCTGCGCGAGGGAATCGATCACGCCGCATTTCTCGAGCGCCGCGCTCAGAATGAAGAGGGCCGCGATGGCCAGGGGCGCGGGATTGGCGAACACCCGCAACAACTGCTCGAAACTGGGCAGGTTCTCGGCAAAGGGAAGATAAGCGCCGACGAGGAGGACGCTGAAAACGAGGAGGGCCGTCAGGTCCGTGGATATCCTTTCGCAGATGAAGCTGGCCAGCGCCGCCAGCAGCAGGCAGAGGACAAAAACAATCTCCCAGGAAACCATCTGGTTGACTCTGCCGAAATCCCGGCCCTGCGGGAAGGAAAAAGGGCCTCCCGGGCGCCGGCCTGCCAATGGGGTTGACAGCTGGAATCGCTGTACATGCAATGCGGCTCTTTGATTGTGAAGCCGTTCCGTCAGCGCCCCCTTTTGCCAGCTCTGCTGGGTTTTCTATGCCTCGCGACCGCTCCGGGTCTCCTTGCACAGGCCCCGGAGTATCGTCCTCCGCCCCCGCCGACCAAGCACACGGGGCTTGAGCTGCGCATGCGCTACCTCTTCGCGCCGGATGTCCAGTTCCGTGGGCTTGGAAACATCCCCCTCTCCACCGACAATGTGTCGGTCAATAATCCCCTTCTCGGGTCCGAAAGGGCGGTCCGCTACGACGACGGGCAACTGCAGCAGGATTACATCTCTACGGACCTGGTCGAGGGCGGCTCCGCTGGCGAGCGGGTTCCTTCGCCGAATACCGATGCCACCTCGGATTTCATCTATTACAGTCCGGAACAGCTCGACCCCGATGATCCCTCCGTCCTGTACTTTCACCGGTATGCCGCTGTTTCCGCGCCGGATCAAAGCCTGTCGGCGGATGCGGACGGCTCCCTCGGCTGGGAAATCAATTACACGAAGTATCTGAAATGGAACCGCAGCCTCGGGATTCAGGTGGGTTTCAGCTTTAACGGCTTCGACTCGCGGCTGAATGACGAGATCAGCGCGGACCTCTTCGTGCAGGAATTCCGCCACCGGATGGAAGGGGGGGCGGACGTTCCCGATCTGCCCGATCCGACCCTCGATGAGGAGGGCAACGTGCAGCGGCAGGATCCCTACCAGGGCCCGGAGACGCGCGAGGAGGTGGAGACGGAGAATCTTCTCGAATGGGCGGCCAACCTCGAGAGCGAGGAACTGATTCCGGAGGGCGCGACCGTGGATACTGAGGCGGATCTCCGGTCCAGCGTTTACACGCTTCGCGCCGGGCCGGTCTACTCCCTCTCCCCGAAGGAGGGCTTCGCGAGGAATCTCGCCCTGCGGCTCGGTGCCGGCTTGAGCGCCCTTTACTACAGCGGCGAGTTTTCCACCTACCAGATTCTGCAGAATCCGACCGGCGGGCCCAATCCGAGCCGCGGCCTTTCCACCACGAGCGAGGCGGCCTGGCAGCTCGGCGGCTACATCGACGCAAGCGCCGAATACCAGTTCACGCGCCGGCTCAGCTTTTTCAGCGGTATGCAGGTGCAGAGCGGCAACGATTACGAGCAGGAGAACCGGGAATCCAACGCCACCGTCGACTTCCAGTCCCAGATCTATGTGCACGCCGGTTTCGGGTTTCGGTTTTAACAGCATGATTGAAAGGAAAGGGAGTTACGAGCGGGAGGAGCTGATCCAATGCGGCAAAGGCGCATTGTTCGAAGAGGGGCACGCGCGGCTGCCGCTTCCCGGGATGCTGATGCTGGACCGCATCTCCAACATCACCGCCGACGGGGGTGCTTACAACAAGGGGGAGCTGGAGGCGGAGTTGAAGATCCGCCCCGATCTCTGGTTCTTCGCGTGCCATTTCCAGGATGATCCGGTCATGCCCGGATGCCTCGGTCTGGACGCCCTCTGGCAGCTGGTCGGCTTTTTCCTGGCCTGGAGCGGGCACCTTGGCAAAGGACGGGCCCTCGGTGTGGGCGAGGTGAAGTTCACCGGCCAGATCCTGCCCGATACCGATATCGTCAAGTACCACCTTTCGATCAAGCGCATGCTGACCGGCAAGTTGAAGCTGGCCATCGCCGACGGCTCCGTGCTCGCCGACGGCAAAACCATTTATACCGCGGACGGCCTTCGGGTCGGCCTCTTCTCAGGGGCGGCGGACTTTTGATTTTTTATGACACAGCGAAGGGTAGTTGTCACGGGAGTGGGGGTCATTTCCTGTATCGGAAATTCGGTCGCGGAAGTGGAGACCTCTCTCCGGGAAATGCGGTCGGGCATCCGCTTTAACGAAGGATACGCGGAGGCCGGCCTGCGCAGTCAGGTGAGTGGGACCGTTCCCGACGGGGAGGCTCTGGTGCAGCGGGTCGACCGCAAGCTGGCCCGCTTCATGGGCGATGCCGCGATGTACGCCTACCTCGCCATGGAGGAAGCCATTTCCGCGAGCGGACTGGACAAGGATACCGTTTCCCATCCGCGCACGGGCCTGATCGCGGGTTCCGGTGGAGGTTCCCCTCTCAACCAGATCGAGGGCCGCCGCCTCCTCGAGGAAAAGGGCATCCGCCGCGTCGGGGCGTTCCGCGTCCCGCGCATCATGTCGAGCACGGTCTCGGCGAACCTGTGCACCGCTTACGGCATCAAGGGAATCAATTACAGCATCACCTCCGCCTGCGCCACCAGTGCCCACAGTATCGGGGCCGCTGCCGAGCAGATCCAGCTCGGCAAACAGGATGTCATGTTCGCCGGTGGCGGCGAGGAGGAGAGCCTGGAGCTTACCCTCTTTTTCGATGCTATGGGCGCGCTCTCGAGCAATTACAACGACCGCCCGGCCTGGGCGAGCCGACCGTTCGACGCCAACCGCGACGGCTTTGTCGCGGCCGGCGGCGGGGCCATGCTGGTCCTCGAGGAGTACGAGCTCGCCAAGGCGCGCGGCGCGCCCATCCTTGCAGAAATCCTCGGCTACGGCGCGACCAGCGATGGAGCCGACATGGTCGCCCCCAGCGGCGAAGGAGCCGTGCGCTGCATGCAGTTGGCGACGGCGGATTGCGACCGTCCCGTCGACTACATCAACGCGCACGGTACCAGTACGCCTGCCGGTGACATCACGGAATTAAAAGCCATTCGCGAGGTCTTCGGCGAGAGCGTCCCGCTGATCAGC
>JAAAOD010000256.1 GCA_009908535.1 Verrucomicrobiota bacterium | reverse complement strand
CTTCCTCGTCCACGCTCCCGAGCTGTACAAGCTGGTCACCGCCTTCCTGAAAGCCTGAGGGGGCGGATTGAATTTCGTCCAGAAAGATATCACGGCAGGAGAAGACGCGCGTTCCCGGCCACTTCATTGCGAAATTCATTAATGACAACATCGAGAAAGTTTTGTGGATCCGCGGTTTCGTCGTGAAAAATCGGTGACAAATCGAGGGCGAAAGTCAACCTGTCCCCCTTGTCCACCTCATGGGACTCGTGGAAAGTCGCGTTCGCCATGCGACGGCCCTCCGCGGCAAGATCGTACCGCTTGCCGCCGCTGATCTGGGAGTCAAAAACCCTGAGGAGCGCCGCACGCAGATTCGGCATGCCGTCCACCGGCAAGGCGACTTTGCGGGCGTCGGGCAGCCAATCGAGGTCACGCCAGACCTCGCAACCGAAGATCCTTTTCGGTCGCTGTTCCTCCGGGAGCCTGCGCATGGCGGCAAGGCATTTTCCGAGAACGGCGACGTGGGTGGCATGCTTGTCGAAAGGATTGTGGAGGTAGAGCGTTTCCGGGGCGGACGCCTCCAGAATGGCGACAAGATCGTCGACACTGTCCGTCTCGCCGGACTCTCTGATTCTGGCACTGGGATAGGCGAGCTGTGCCACGAAAGCGTAATCTCCGATGGCGGCGGCCTGGCGCTGTTCCTCCCTGCGGATCCCCTGCATGTCCTCATCGCCGCACGCGCTGTAGCGTCCGGTGCGGGCGCTCCCGGCGCCGTCCGTCACGATGACGGCGCCAAAATTCCGGTCCTCACGGCGGAAGCATTCGAGAATGCCGTGGCAGGCGAAGATCTCGACATCGTCCTGATGCGCGGCGATGGCGAGGTGGGAGACCCGGGGCAGCGGACGGCCGGAGGGTGTCTCTCTCCGAATGAGCAGATCGTGGTTGGGATGGTGAAGGTTCATGGGTGGAAAGGGCGATGTTCCATCTATCAGGATGCGCAGACCGGCGGGTTCTACCCCTTTTGGTGAATAAACTTACTGTAGGCCTTGGGCGAAACTCCGTAGGCGTTTTTGAAGGCGCGCGAGAAGGCGAAAAGAGAACCGAATCCGGTCGCCTCCGCCACGCCGGTCACGCTCATCTCCTCCGTCTGCAGCAACTGGGCGGCCCGGCTGAGGCGGGATTCGCGGATGTATTTTCCGAGACTGACCCCGAGGCGGTCTCGGAAAATGCCCCGCAGGTAGCTGACGGAATAGCCCATTTCCTCGGCGAGATCGGCGATGGTGATCTGGCGGTGAAGGTTTTCCCGGACGATGGAATTGATCCGCCCAAGGATGACACCCCGCGCATCATCGGTGCTGTGGATGTTGCGGCGCTCTTCGGGAATCACCGGAAGCTCCGTCATGCGCCGGAGGATGCGGGAGAGCTCATGGCTGAGTTCGAGGATGTGCTCCCCGTCGCGATTCTCCATGCTGCTTTTGAGGCTGATGACGCGCTGTACGGATTCCAGCGTGGCCTTGTCGAGGATGCGCGGCCGGTCCTGCAGATCGCGGATGGGATCACGCTTGCCCAGTTCAAAAGTGATAAAGAGCCAAAGCAGCTCTCCCTCCTTCACGTCCATGTAATGGTGGAATTGATTCGGAAAGATGAGGGTCGCTTCTCCGGGATGCAGGATGTGCGTGTGATTCCCGATGCGCGCGGGGCCCTCTTTCTTGAGGACGATGACCAACTCGAAGCGGTGGTGGAAATTATTGCTGATCCCCTCCGGCCGGAAGTCACTGGTGTGGGTGCGCCGGAAAAACAGGATGTTGTCGGGAGCGAAGCCTTCCCGCAGGGCCAGTCCGGAGAACAGATCCCTCGGGGGTTGCATGTTGATAAGAATCTCCTCGGTGGAAGAAAGATCCACAGAAGGAATCGAGAGCTTTTTAGACATGGAGGGTTGGCGGCAGAACCGATCGGATCATTTTAGCAATCATTTTTTCTGCAAGTTTCACCACTCCTGAAAATCCACCACGGGATGAAGGTAGGCGTGCGGGTCGAGGCACTGGACCGGCCATGGGCAGTGGCCGTTGCCCATCGCCTCCTTCAGCACCACGGGGTCGTTGCAGTCGCGGCTGAGGTGGGCCAGCATCACCTGCCGCCAGAGGGGGCGTTCCACCGAAGCAAGGAAATCGCAAGCGGCGGTGTTGGAAAGGTGGCCGTGCCGGCCCGCGATGCGCTGCTTCACACTGAAGGGCCGCTTGGGATCGGATTCGAGGAGGCCGGGATCGTGATTCGCCTCAAGAACAAGCAACTGCGCCTCCCGGACAAAAGCGGCCAGTCCGGCGGGGGCATGGCCGAGATCCGTCACCCATGCGAGGCTGCAAAAGGGCGAGAAGAGGGAGCCCGTCCCGCTGCGGAAAAGGTAGCCCACCGGCTCCATGGCGTCATGCGGCAGCAGGATCGTCTCCACCGTGAGGTCCTTGAAGACGAAGCTCGATCCGGTCTCGAAAATCCGCCACGGCAGCTCGCGCTCCAGCTTCCCCTGGGCCGCCCGCGCGGTACCGTAATTGGCGTAAAATTGCAGGTGCCGGTGCCGGGCAAGGCCCCGCAACCCGGCCACATGATCCCCATGCTCATGGGTCAGAAAAACCGCCTCCACCGTTTCAAGGGGAATGGCGCGTTCCTTCAGCAAGGCGTTCAAGCGCCTTCCACTGAAGCCGGCGTCCAGCAAAACCCGCGTCTTTTCCGTCTCGATCAGGGCGCAATTGCCGTTGCTGCTGCTGCCGAGGACATGGAAACGAAGCGCCATACGGTTTTTGAATTTCTACCCGCTCCGTGGCTCTGTCACGCGGAAAAAGGGGAAACCGCACAACCTGTGGGATCGGCCATCGACCCGAACGCGGAACCGTCGGCGCGGAGGCCGGTTTGCGCGGTGGTTGTTTCCGGGTATCTTTTCGCTATCATGGCAATTCAGGACACCACATCCCTCTTGCAGGTAGCTGGAAGCGATTCTACTTTGCGACCTGAACGAACATTCGAAACCGGATTCGCAGTGACTCCCGAATATAAAAATTCCCTGCCGGACATGCAGAACACCGATTCCTCCGAGATCCTCGGAGCGAATGTGCCCATCCTGCAGGTCGGCATATCCAATTTCCGTCTTCCCCTGCGCTACATGACGGCCGACGGGGAACCGGTCACCCTGGAAACGTCGGTCACGGGCACCGTTTCCCTCGGCGCGGACAAAAAGGGCATCAACATGTCCCGGATCATGCGGGTCTTTTATGAGTTCAAAGACCGCGTTTTCACGCCGGAATTGCTGGAGGAAATCCTGCAAGCCTACGCCGAACGGATCGATTCCCGCCGGGCCCGGCTGAAGCTTTCCTTCAGCTACCCCATGATGAAGCAGAGCCTCCGCAGCGATATGGAGGGATACCAGTATTACGAATGCGCGTACGAAGGGGAACTGGATGACCTCGGCCGCTTCCGGAAAATCATTCACTTTGATTTCGTCTACAGTTCCGCCTGCCCCTGTTCTTCCGAGCTCTCCGAGCACGCCCGAGAGTTCCGCAACATCTACGCTGTGCCGCATTCCCAGCGCAGCAAAGCCCGCGTCAGCGTGGATGTCCGCAAGGGACAGACCCTGACCATCGAGGATCTCCAGGCCGCCTGCGAGAAAGGGCTCCGCACGGAGACCCAGGTCATGGTGAAGCGCGAGGACGAGCAAGCCTTCGCCGAGCTCAACGGTTCGCAGACCAAGTTCGTCGAGGATGCCGCCCGCCTGCTCTACGAGCAGATCGAAGGCGATTCCCGCATTTTCGACTTCCAGATCGCCTGCGCCCACCTCGAATCCCTGCACAGCCATGACGCTGTCGCCGTCATCAACAAGGGAGTGGACCGCGGTTTTTCCGGGAATATCGACGACTTCCGCAGCCTCATTTGCTGAGTGAAGCAGCAAGAACCGGCCATTCGTCCCCTTTTGCCCTTTGCACGTCCGGTGGCACGATTGCTGTCGGCCGTGTTCCTCTCCACCTGCACCATCCTGGGAGCCCCCATGAAGGAGACTGACGACCATCCCGAAAAGCTTTCCAAAGAAAAGGTCGCCGCCGCTGACTGGAGCGAGCGGCTGACGCCCGAACAGTACCGCATCCTCCGCGAAGCCGGTACGGAAGCTCCGGGCGGGCAGGTCTACCAACAATTTAAAGCGCAGGCCTCAGGAACGTATTATTGCGCCGGCTGCGGGGCGGAGCTTTTCCACGCCGAACAGAAATTCGATGCCCGTTGCGGCTGGCCTTCCTTCTGGAACCCCAGCGAAATCGATGCGATCAAAACTCGGGAGGACACCAGCCTCGGCATGGTCCGCACGGAAGTGCTCTGTGCCCACTGCGACGGTCATCTCGGCCATCTCTTTAAAGGCGAGGGTTTTGATACGCCGACCGACAAGCGCTACTGCATCAACGGCACCGTCCTCGTCTTTGTTCCCGACGACGATCCAAAATCATAAAAACCGGACCGCCGGCGTCGGCAAAACACTCTCCCTGGGTGCCCACCGTGGCTCCGTTATACCACTTTCAAATAGAATTGTATAAATGATGAACTACTCTCACGGCGGCACGGCGACCACGGCGTCACAATTAAACTTTGCGCGGTAATCGCCGTGTCGCCGTGAGAAAAAATCGTCCTTAGGCAAAACTATTTTGAATTGGTATTAGAGCCCCCCTTTCCCCTTCCCTTCCCCCCCTGATCCCATGAAAAAACCCGCTGTCGGCAGACGCCGCAGCGGGTTTCCTTTTGAAAAAGAACGGGACCGCCGATGCGGCCCCGTGAAAGGTTGAAGCGATCAGTCGCGCGTGGCCTCGTCGAGGATGTCGCCGAGGCTGGTAAGCTCGTCGGTGCCGATGCTGTCGAAAGCGGCCGTTTCGGCGGCGAGCTGGCTTTCGTCGTAGTTGGCGGCCTTGATGCTCAGGCCGATCCGGCGCTCGTCGCGGTCGATCTTGATCACCCGCGCCTTGATCTCGTCGCCGGCGGACAGCACGTCCTTCACCTTCTCGATGCGTTCTTCGCTGATCTGGCTGATGTGGACGAGGCCGTCGATGCCTTCCTTGAGTTCCACGAAGGCGCCGTAGCTGGTGATCTTGTTCACCTTGCCGGTAACGAGGTCGCCGATCTTGAAGTGGGTGTCGATCTCGTCCCACGGATCGTTCGTGAGCTGCTTCATGCCGAGGCTGATGCGCTGGCCGTCGGAATCGACATCGAGGACGATGGCGTCGACCTCTTCGCCCTTCTTCACCATTTCGGAGGGATGGTTGACCTTGCGCGTCCACGACATGTCGGAAACGTGCACCATGCCGTCGATCCCTTCCTCGAGTTCAACAAAGGCGCCGTAGCTGGTGAGGTTCCGCACCTTGCCGCGCACGCGGGCGCCGACCGGGTAGTTGTGGCGGACCATGTCCCACGGATTCGGGTCGAGCTGACGGACGGAGAGGCTGATTTTCTGCTCCTCCTTCTGAATGCCGAGGACCACCGCTTCGATTTCGTCGCCGACCTTGAGCACTTCGCCGGGTTTGTTGATGCGCTTGACCCAGGAAAGCTCGGTGACGTGGACGAGGCCTTCGACGCCCTCTTCCAGTTCCACGAAAGCACCGTAGGGAACGAGGTTGACCACCTTGCCGCGCACGCGGGCGTTGACCGGGTAGCGGTTTTCGATCCCTTCCCATGGATTCTTCGTGGTCTGCTTCAGGCCAAGGGAAACGCGCTCGCGGTCGCGGTCCACCTCGATGATCATGACGTCGATCTCCTCGCCCACCTTGAGCATTTCGCTCGGGTGGCTGATGCGACCCCAGCTCATGTCGGTGATATGCAGGAGGCCGTCGAGGCCGTCGAGGTCGATGAAGGCGCCGTAGTCGGTGATGTTCTTCACCGCGCCGCGGCGAATGTCGCCCGGCTTGATTTCGTCGAGGAGCTTGCGCCGCTTTTCAAGGCGTTGTTCCTCGATCAGTTCACGGCGGGAAATGACAATGTTCTTCCGGTCCGTGTTGATTTTCAGGACCTTGAAGTCGTAGGTCTGGCCAAGGTACTGGTCCAGATTCTTCGGAGGCTGGATGTCGATCTGGGAAGCGGGCAGGAACGCGTCCACGCCGATGTTCACGACGAGACCGCCCTTGACCTTGGTCTTTACGCGGCCGCTGAGAATGGAGCCCTCCTCACACTGCGTGAGGATGTGCTCCCAGTTCTTCTTTTGCTGGGCTTTGTCGTAAGAGACGACGGGGTTGCCATCGCGGTCTTCAAGTCGCTCGAGGAACACCTCGATTTCCTCGCCGACCTGCAATTCGCCCAGATCGGTGAATTCATAGGCCGGGACCACGCCTTCGGCTTTGGCCCCGATGTCGAGAATGACTTCGTTGTCACGGATCTCCGTGATAATCCCTTTTATAATCGAACCTTCGACAAGGTTCTCAAACTGGCTCTCGGCCAGCAGTTCTTCCATTACGGATGACATGATAGGTTGGTGGTTCTTCTTGTATAATCGGTCTTCCGGAATACGGAGGACGGGTTAGTGGTTGGTTTGTTCACCCGTCGCCCGGAGTGGCGGGCGGGCAAAAGAGCCGGGAAACATCCCAAAGCCTCCGCCCCCTGACAAGCGTTTTTATCAGACAAAGGTCGAAAACCCCAGAAAGGCGGCAAGCACGGATTCCACTTTCTCCAACTGGGGTTTCGTGAGTCTCCCGATCGGTTCCCGGAGCCGGGGGTCGGAACGCAGGAGCGTCTATTCCAACCGGAAAGCTCAGCCTTCGGGCTCCGGTTCCGCGCGGCGGAGGGTGATGTCGGCGGCGTCGTTGTCGGCCCGCCGGTCTTCGTAGCCCTCCGGCGGCCGCACCTCGGCCTTGACGGAAAAGGATCCGCCGCCGTCGAGACGGGCTTCGGGGACGGGGATCTGGACGCTGTCGACGACGCCGGGATCCATGCCGGAAAACTGGTAGAAGTAGGAAGTGCCGTTGACGCTCAATTCCAGCCGGGCACCGGGGATAAAATCGGTTCCGCGGTTCTGCACGCTGGCGTAGAGGGGAAAGCTGGCCCCATCGCTTTGTTCGACGGCGGGATAGAGGTCGGCGACGGCGAGGTCGGGATATCCGGAGGTACCGACCCTTTCGAGCCGGCCGGCGTCGAGGATACCGGCCCCGTACTGGGGATCCGTCCCCGGGGCGCCGCTGTCGTTGGCTTGTTCGCGCAGCAGCGACCGGACCTCTTCGGGACCGCGGGCGTTCTCCGTCTGGAGGACGCGCGCGGCCATGCCGGCGACGACGGCGGAAGCGGCGGAGGTTCCGTCAAAAAAGACGAACTCCTCCTCCCCCCAGAGGGCGTGGAGCTTGTAACCGGGGGCGGCGATATCCACGCCCTCGCCGAAATTGGAGAAGCCGGCGCGCGCGCCTTCGGCGTCCACGGCGGTGACGCCGATGACCTTTTCATAAGCGGCGGGGTGGGTCACTCTCGCCACCCCGTCGTTGCCGCTGGCCGCGACGAGGGTCACCCCCCTGGAATCGGCATAATCGACGGCGCGGCGCAGGATTTCACTGTCGCTGTAACCGCCGAGGCTCATGTTGATGACGTCCGCTCCGGCGTCGACGGCGGCGAGAATGCCCTCGGCCAGTTGGAAGGTGTTGCCCTGTCCATTCCCATCGAGGACCCGCACCGCGATCAATTCACTTTCCGGGGCGATGCCGGGAGCGAAGGGCTCCCCGCTCATGACCAGCCCCGCCACGGCCGTTCCGTGATCGTTGTATTCCCCCTCCGTCACGCCGTCCGCTCCAAGAATGTCCAGCACACGGACGCGGTTATTGTCGAGGGCCGCGTGCCCCTGCCAACCGGTGTCGAGGACGGCGATCCGGACCCCCTCCCCCCAGTTGGCCTGCTCGGAGGGGTTGTCCACCCCGAGAAGCGGGAGCAGATTCGCACCGACGGGAGCGAGGTTGGCCTCGGTCCAGAAATCCGAACCGGGCAGCGGGGGAGCGGAAATCCGGTAATTATAATCCATGGTCTCGGCGTCACCGAGAAGCGGGCGCAGGCGGGAAAGCGAACCGTACACCCGGACCGCGCCAAGACCCTCGATCCTGCCCCGCACGGCGAGGCCCTCGCGGGCCGCCGCCTCAATGAAGCGGTCCATGGCCTCATCGCTGGTGAAAAAGACGGTCGTTTCGCCAGGGATCACCTCGTCGTTCCATTCCGGCAGGGGAATGTCCCCGTTTTCCGTCGGCTCCTCCACCGGCAGGGGAAGCGGCGGTTTCGCGCTCGTTTCGGCACGCTCCGGAACCGTTTCCTCGGAGGCGTCAGCCTTTTCCCCGGCTTGCGGACGGGCCAGCCAGAGCAGGATGCCCGCGGCAAGGGCGAGCATTCCGGCGAAGACGAGGCTTTTCCAGAGGCGATCCAAAACAGAGCTACAGAACCATCGCAACGGGAAGGGGTCAATCTCCGGTCCGCTCCTTTCCTAGACGCGGAAAATGGCCCCGAGCTTTTTGCCGAGGAGGCCGCTTGCGGCGAGGATCGTCACCGCGAGGAAGCCCATCGCCCAGACGCCGAGGGCGCTGGCGATGAAGCGACCGTCGCCAAGGAACTGCATGAGTTCGTAAATGGCCTTCGTGATCGGGTAGAATTGCGATTTCTGCGCCAGGATGAGCGAGTCGGAGACCTCCAGCATCGACTGCGAAAAGGCGAGCAGGCCGCCGGCGAGCAGGTTGGCGAGGATCAACGGCAGGGTGATGCGCAGAACGGTCTTCGCCGGCGGGGCCCCGAGATTCTGGGCCGCCTCCTCGTAGGTCACGCTCGTTGTCTGCAACCCGGCCACGGCCGCGCGCACGACAAAGGGGAGCTTCCGCACGGCGTAGGCGATGATGAGAAGGTACACCGGATTCTCCACCGCGTTGAGGAAATCGAAGAACTTGCCGTCCTGGCTCATGGCGAGGTAGCCGAAGGCCATGACGAGGCCTGGAACCGCCAGCGGCAGCATCGCCCCGGCGTCCAGCAGGTTGCGCCCCGGAAGGCGGGTGCGGACGACGATGTAGGCGATGAGAATGCCGAGAAGGATGTTCAGGGCCGTCGCCACCGAGGCGTAGAAAAGGCTGTTCCGGATGGAGGAGACGGTGAGGTTGTGCCCGAGGGCCAGCTCGAAATTGCCAAGGGTCCATGTCTGCGGGAGGAGGCTGTCGTACCAGTCGCCCGCAAAGGAGATGAATACGACCCCGAGATGGGGCAACAGGGCGATGAAGGTCACCCCGCCGAAGAGAAGGAAGCAGAAGGCCTGTCCAAGGACGCCCGGCTTCTTTTCCCCGCCCCCGTGACTGGCCTTGGCCAGCATGGAAAAGGTGTTCCGCCCGAAAAGCCCCTTGCCGAGGGCGTAGAAGACGACGCTGAAGAAGAGCATCACGGAAACGAGCGCGTAGGGGAAGGGATTCCCCCCGATATCCTTGATCCCGTAAAAGATCTGCACCGAGGTCAGGCGCGAGTAGTCGAAGATGAGCGGGACCCCCAGTTCCGTGAAGGCCCAGATAAAGACGATCGTGCAGCCCGCGAAAAGACCCGGGCGCATCAGGGGAAGGGTGATGCGGAAGAATCGCTTGAAGCCGCGGCAGCCGAGGTTTTCCGCCGCTTCCTCCATCGCCGGATCAATGTTCGCCAAGGAGGCGACCGCGTTGAGATAAAGGATCGGGTAGAGGCTGAAAGCGCTCACAAGGACCACGCCCCAGAACTGCCCTTTGCCGATCCAGTCGACGTTGTCGCCGGGACCGAGGATGCCGACCATCTCAAGGAAGGCGTTAAAGGCGCCGAACTGTCCGAAGATCTGCTTCACTCCGATCGCCCCGACGAAAGGCGGCAGCATGATGGGGAGCAGCACCAGTCCCGTGAAGAGCTTCTTGAGCGGGAACCGGTACCGGTCGGCGATAAAGGCGAGCGGGACCGCGATCAGAAGCGCGAACAGGGTTGAAAAAATCGCCACACCAAAGGCGTTGCGCAAGCCCTCCAGATAGATCGGGTTGCGGAAGACCTCGAGGACGTAGGCGAACGTGAAGCCCTCGGCGTCCATGAAGCCCCCCTGGATGACCTGCCAGATCGGCCACGCGAAAAAGGCCCCGAAGAAGGCGATGAGGAGGCCGTAGACAATCGTGGCGCTGGCTTTCGACATCCGTCAGTCTTTCACGTAGTCGGAAAACTCGTACAACCGCGGGTCGCGCGATGGCTCCTTCCGTCGGCGCATGAGGGCGCGGAGCCGGGCGTGCCCCGCCTCCCCTTCGCCCTCCCCGCCGGCGTCGTCGCCGCCTTCGCCGAAGTCGTCCATTTCCGGCATGTCGCCGAATTCCTCCTCCAGCTTGTCGGGATCCTCCCCGGCCTCGAGGCGGCGGACCATTTCCTCCATCGGCTCGGGCATTTTCTCGCCGGTCATGTCGGCCATGCGGCGCATGAGCTGGCCCATGCGGCGCGGATCGGGATTGTCCTCGTCCATGGAGGCCATTTCGCGCTCCATTTCGGCCATCGCGGCCTCCATGCGGGGATCGTCCTCCATGTCGCCGCCTCCGGCGTCGCTTTCCTCCCTGGCCCGGCCGGTGACGGCGAAGGCGGACATCACCCGCTGCATGCGGTGATTGTTGCCGTCGGGACACCGGGGAAGCCGGCCCGCATCATCGGTCGACCGGACAAGGAAAGCGTAGATCTTGTGCGTATCGGGAGAGTAGTACTCGTAGATGGGCATAAGCGGATTTGCGTTCCAGGAGCCATCTAAATGAACGTCTCGAGGCAACCGTCAACGCTCATTGCCGCCCATGTCTCAAAAGCCGGTCGCGGTCGATTCGAAGAGCGTGATCATGGGCAGGAGGAAGGCGAGAAAGAGCCCTCCGAGGGCGACGGTGAGAAAGGTCAGAAAGGCCGGTTCCAGCTGCCGCAGGAGGCTTTCCGTGCGCCAGCGGCCCCGTCGCTCGGCATCCGTGGCGGCGCTTCCCATGAACTCCTCCAGGCGTCCGCTTTCCTGCCCCGCACAGAGCAGCTGCTTGTTTTCCGCCGCGATGAGGGGAAAACGGTGCAGGCTGGAGGCAAAGCCTTCGCCCATGAGGAGACGGCGGTGCCACTCCCGCAGGGCGAGCCGTTCCCATTGTCCCGGAAAGCCCGCTTCGCATAGGGAAAGGGCCTCCGGCAAGGGCACTCCGCCCCGCAACAGGACCGACAGCTGGCGGAGCAGACGGGCCTCGCGCGACCAGAAACGCAGGGCCCCAAAGAAAGGAAGGCGGCGGAGGCATCGCTCCCGCGCACGCGCGATCCCGGCCGACTGCCGGGCAAAGCGGGTTGCCGCGCGGTACCCGATCCAGGCGAGCAGCATGGCGGCAAGGCCGACGAGGAGACCCGTTCCATAGAGGCGGCCAATTTGCTCGCTCCAGTACGGAAGCTCCCCGCCGGGCAGCAGACTCCGGAGAACCTCCTGCAGCCGCGGAATGACGACGCCGACAAGAAGCAGAAGGACACCGGTGCCGACAAGGAGGAGGAGCATCGGATAGCTCAGCTGGGCACGGAGACGGCGCGCAACCTCCTCCCGCCGTTGCAGGTCCCGACCCACCGCTTCCATGGCCTCGGCGAGGGTGCCGGTACGTTCGCCATTGGCAAGGCGGAGGGATAATTCGGGGGCAAGCGGCCATCCCGCTTCCTGCAGGGCCTCCGCCGCCGGCAGACCGCGTTCCAGGGCGGCGAGGACAGCCGCTTCCGCATCGACATCTCCTCGAAAGAGTTCCGCGAACCGGACCCCCGCCCCCATGCGTCCCGAGGCCCGGATCCACCAGCGCCAGTCGGGCAGGCGGCGTTTGCGCGACCATCGAATTTCCATGACAGAATTCTCCGCGGCGGCGCCCGGGGCGGTCAACGCGGCCCACTACCTGAATTCAGGCTTTGCGCGTGCCGCGCGGTCGTTTGCGCCAGCCGTTGAAGAGCGGACAAAGTGGGCAGGCCCCGCCGCTGCCGTCACAGCGGGTGCGCGCCGTGCAGAAGGCACGTCCGTAATAAATGATCTGCAGGTGGAGGTCGCGCCAGGTCGCCTCCGGAAAGAGGCGTTTGAGGTCCTTTTCCGTCTGCTCCACGGATTTGCCGTTGGTGAGCCCCCAGCGCTGCGCGAGGCGGTGGATGTGCGTGTCGACGGGAAAGGCCGGGACCCCGAAGGCCTGCACCATGACCACCTGCGCGGTTTTGTGCCCGACCCCCGGAAGGGCTTCCATGGCGGCCAGATCCCGCGGCACCTCGCCGTCGTGCTCGCGCACGAGGATTTCGGCCAATTGCCGGATGGCCTTGGCCTTGCGCGGACCCAGGCCGCAGGTGCGCACATACGAAAGAATTTCCTCCTCCGGGACCCGCGCCATGACCGCGGCCGTGGAGGCGCGCGCGAAGAGCGCCGGGGTCACTTTGTTGACCCGTTCATCGGTGCATTGCGCGCTCAGTAAAACCGCCACCAGCAAGGAGAAGGGATCTTCGTGCTTCAGCGGAATGTCCGGTTGCGGAAAGGTGTTTTCCATCTCCCGCAGAACGATCGCGACCCGCTCCTTTTTCGTCGGACCGCGCCGGTTTGGCGACGGCTCCTTGCCCGATACGGTTGAATTCTCCATTTTCCGTTCCACCTTACTGAAAATTCCTTCCAAAGCCAACCGGAAGCCCGTTACAGCTTATGACCATGTCCTCCACCCTTCCACATCCTCCGCTGTCCTTCGACCCGGAGACGCTTCCCCGTGAGAAACGACGCCATTACATTTCCGCCACCGGGGAGGAAATTGAGGCAATGCTGGCCCGTGTTGGAGCCTCGAGCCTCGAAGACCTCTACGCACATATTCCCGGAGATCTGCGCTTTTCCGAGCCTCCCGCCCTTCCCGAGGAGGCGGCCTACGAAGCTCTGCAGGAAATCCTTCCCGCCATTGCGGCGGAAAACAACAAGGCGGTTTCCTTCCTCGGGGACGGGCTGCCGCATTACCGGACGTCCTCCGTCGTCGGCCCGGTCTCGCGGATCCGCAACCTCAGCACCGCCTACACCCCGTACCAGCCGGAGCGCTCGCAGGGAACGCTCATGACCCACTGGATCTACCAGTGCCTGATGTCGCAGCTGACTGGATTCGAAGCCATCAACAGCTCCCTCTACGACCGCTCCACGGCCATTTTCGAGGCCATGTGCACGGTCGTCCGCCTCAAACGCAAAGCGGATACGGTCCTTCTCAGTGAAGGCATCTACCCCGGCGACCGGGACGTCATTGAGACGCTCCTCGCGGGCACGGGGGTGCACGCGCGCTGGGTTCCGCTGGATCCGGAAACCGGCCGCCTCGATCCTGGCACCGTACGGGCATCCCTCGAAGAGGATCCGGACTGCTTCGCCGGTTTTGTGTATCCTCAGATCAATTCCCTCGGCCTGCTCGAGCAAGTGGATCCGTTAACCGACCTCGCGGCGGAAAAAGGTATTTACAGCATCGCGGTCATCGATCCGATGCAACTTGGCACCGGCGGGCTGAAACCGCCCACGGACTACGGCAAAAAAGGGGCCGACATCATCGTCGGGGAGGCGCAGCACCTCGCCATCGGACCCAATTTCGGCGGTCCCGGCCTGGGCCTCTTCGGAACCCGCTTCAATGAAAACAACCGCTCCGTCATCCGCCAGTCCCCGGGCCGTTACGTCGGGAAAGGCAAGGACCTCGCCGGGCGGGAGAGCCTCCTCATGGTCCTCAGCACGCGCGAGCAGCACATCCGCAAGGACAAGGCGACCTCCAACATCTGCTCGAACCAGGCCTTTCTCGCTACCCTCGCGGGAGCGGCCCTCCTCGCCCGCGGCGAAAAAGGCATGGCCGAGGCTTTCGCCACCGGCCGCCGCCAGGCCGTCGAAGCGGCGGAGGCCCTCACCGGCCTCGACGGCATCGAGCTGGCCTTCGGCAATGCGCCTTTCGTCAACGAGCCGGTCTTCCGCATCGAAGGAAAGCCCGTCGCCGATCTGATCGAATCCGCGCGCCAGCAGGGCCTGCACATCGGCACGGACGTTTCCGACCGGGTTATCGGAGATCACAACCTTCTCAAGATTTCCTTCAGCGACCGTCCGGTCGACGGGAAGCTGCTGGTCGATTTTTTCAAGGGAGCGGGTTTTGCGGCAGGCAAAGAAGCCTCACGAGGAATTCCGGAAATCGACGCAAGCGATTCGCGCGCAACGGCCGTCGCCCTCCCGGGCATGGAGGACGATGAGATTGTCGCGTACTACGGCAAACTCGGCGACTTGAATGTCAGTCCTGACGACGCCTGCTATCCTCTCGGCTCCTGTACCATGAAGTACAACCCGCACATCAATGACTGGGCGGCGAACCTTCCCGAATTCACGGAAACCCATCCGCAGGCGCCCCTTGAGGATGTGCAGGGCAATCTCCACCTTCTGCACGAGATCCAGGAGTGGTTCACCGCCATCACCGGTCTCGCCGGGGTCACAACCCAGCCGGTCGCCGGCGCGCAGGGGGAACTGGTCGGCATCAAGATGTTCCAAGCGTACCACCGCGACCGCGGCGATACGGCACGGGACGTCATTCTCATTCCGGATTCCGCGCATGGCACTAATTTCGCCACCGCCATCATGGCCGGATACCGCTCGAAAAAGGTCGACGGCCTTAAAACGGGCATCGTCCTTCTCAAGGGCGGACCGGACGGCCGCATCGACATGGACGACTTCCGCGAAAAGATCGCCACCTACGGAGAACGCCTCGCGGGAATCATGATCACCAACCCCAACACCTGCGGTGTCTTTGAGACGGCCTTCCGCGAGATCGCCGATCTCGTCCACGAGGCCGGCGGTCTCGTCTACATGGACGGCGCCAACATGAACGCCATCGCCGGTTGGTGCAATCTCGGGGCCATGGGCGTCGATGCCGTGCACAACAACCTGCATAAAACATGGACGGTCCCGCACGGGGGCGGCGGTCCCGGAGATGCCATTGTCGGCGTCAGCGAACGGCTGCTGCTCTACCTTCCCGGGCACCAGATCGTGAAGCAAGGCGGCCGCTACCGCCTGCAGCGGGCCGAAAAGAGCATTGGCAGCTTCCATCGCCACTACGGGAATTTCGCCCACAAGGTACGCGCCTACACTTACCTGCTGCGCCTTGGTCGCGAAGGCGTGCGGCGCATGACCGCCCTCTCCGTCCTCAGCGCCCGCTACTGTTTCGAGCAGCTGCGGACCGCCTACCCGACCCTCCCGCGCGGCGCCGGGGACACTCCGCGCATGCACGAATTCATTCTCACGCTCGAGGAGGAGGATTTCGCCCGCCTCGAGGAAGCCGGCGTTCCCCGCGCCCAAGTCATCACCCGCGTGGGAAAGCTGTTCCTCGATTTCGGATTCCACGCCCCCACGGTCGCGTGGCCCGAAACCTACGGCCTCATGATCGAGCCTACCGAAAGTTACAGCCAGGGCGAACTCGACCGCTTTTCCGAAGCAGTCCTCGAGATCCGCTCCCTCTTGAAAGAATGTCCCGAGGTCCTCCTCCAGGTTCCCCACTTCACGCCGGTCGACCGTGTCGACGAAGTGGAAGCCAATCGCCACCTGCAGCTTTTCGAGACCTTGTCCTCGCTTCCCGAGCTCCCCGGCAACCGCATTCCGCCGAAGGATCTCGGGGAGATGCCGGTGAAGGAAATCAGCCAGCGCTTGCGCGCAGCGGTTGACAATTGATCCCCGCCAGGACGGAGCTCGCGCACATGGCGCGGCCCTAAAAAAAAACCCCCGCGATTCCGCAGGGGTTCATTAAAAAATGAAGACTGGTATTCGGCTCAACCAGGATCACTGGCAACTTCCACGTCTTCAATGGGAAGCGGGATAATCACTTCGTTGACGTCCTCAGGATCCGTAACCGGCGTCTCGCCCGGTACTTCATCCGGCGGCGTGGGAACGCTGATCTGGCTGATTTCATCCCCGGTTTGCGTAATTTCCTCCGTCACCTCCGGCGAGATCGCTTCCACAATAGCACCCTCGGGTACGAGGGCCAGTTCGCCAGTCTCCGGTCGGGCCACAACCCGGACGGTAAGTGAATCCCCGGGAGCAACGCTGGTCTGCTTGCCCGGTTCCACCATCGTGACGGTGGTTCCCGAGGTATCGAGGCCAATGTCGGCGGTGAAGTTGACCGTTCCGCTGGCGTTGCTGATCTTCAGGGTGGCCATATCGCCACTGAGATTCAGGGAAACGCCGAAGGTTGCCCCGATGCCTTCCACGACACCGATTTCGGAACCGACGTCAAACTGCGCTCCCATCGGAGCGTTAACGGTGGCGGAGCCCTGCACAATGTTGATTCCGCTGGAAGTAATTTCGACCCGGCTGCCCGGATCTACCTTTACACGTGAGCCGTTGGTCCGGGCGACGACGAGGCTGGAAGCATTGGTTTCCACCATGCCCCCGCCGGAAAGGTCCATCCCCGGACGAATTTCCATCGTTTGGTCGTCGACGGAGATTTCCGCTCCCATCGGCTGAACGGAAGCAGCCTGTTGGGACCACAATGCAGCCGGCAGGATAGTGAATGCGAGGAAAGCGACAATAATAGGTGATTTTCTGTAATTCATGGTTTGGAAGAGAATGAAGGTACAGTACTTTAATTTAGGGAGAGGGAAGCTAAGGAACGCCCCGCTTCTTGACAAGCCTTAAGCGAAGTGGATGGGCTGCGACAATGACAAAGATTGAACAGGTGCGGGTGCAGAAGGCCTTGGCCGATCGGGGACTCGCCTCCCGGCGCGAGGCGGAGGGCTGGATTGCGCAGGCGCGGGTCACCGTGAACGGCGAAGTTGCCCGCCTCGGGGACAAGTGCGCCCCCGGCGTGGACCGAATCGCCGTGGACGGAAAAACCGTCCCCTACAAGGCACCGCCGGAGCTTACCCTCGCTCTCCATAAACCGCGCGGAGTGGTCTGTACCAACCGGGATCCCCACGGCGGCAGGACGGTTTTTGACTTGCTGCCACCGGAGCTGCACCGCCAGCGGCTGTTCTGCGTGGGCCGCCTTGACAAGGAAAGCGAGGGTCTCCTCCTGCTCACCAACGACGGCGATCTTCGCCAGCGGGTGAGTCATCCCTCCCATCAGGTGAAGAAAATCTACGAAGTCCGTCTCAACAGGCCGCTGGACCCGGCCGATATTCCACGCCTGCGCGCAGGCATTGTCTGGGAAGGGGAACGCCTCTGCCTCGAAAAAGCTTTTCCCCGCAAACTACAGGAAAAAGAAGATTGGCAGCAGCTCGAGGTAACCCTCCTGCATGGGAAAAAACGGGAGCTGCGCCGCCTCTTCTACGCCCTGAAGTACGATGTCCGCCGCCTCCGGCGCCTGCAAATCGGGGGTCTCCGGCTGAAAGGGATTCCGCGCGGCGCCTTCCGCTTGCTTTCGAAGCGGGATCTGCGGAAGCTGTTTCAGGATCCTGCCTCCGCGCGCCCGAAACGTCGGTCCTAGGAACCACTTCCGTATTATCTGATTGAGCCGCCGCGAAGGCGTCTACAGTATTTGTCCCATCGCCATGAAAAGCCTCTGCAACCATTCCGTTTGCTTTTCCCTCCTCATGATGACGCTTTCCGCCCACGCCCAGAACGGCATCGTGACTCTCTACGAGAAACCGGATGTGCGCGCCCCGGTCGTGGCAAAGGCGGGGCTCAAGGATCCCCGCCTCAGCGAAGCAAGTCCGGTTTTTGACGAGGCTAAAGCCGCGCTGGGCTGGCAGGTTGCGAATTTCGAGATCGAGACCACCGGGTATGTCGCCGACAGCAGTATCGGCAAGGACCTCCTTCCCGTGGAAAACGCCCTCGTGCGGGCCGTCCCACGGGAAAGCGCACTGGTCCTTGGCACGGTTGTCGCCGATGCGTCAATGGAGGTGCTCGACACCGGGCCCTACTGGGAAGTCAGGCTGACCGTGGCGCGTCCGGTCTATTTCCTTCCGCCGGATCCGCCGGCCCTTCCTCCGGTCACGGCCTCGGCACCGGCAGCGGCGGCTGCCCCTCCTCCCGAAAGGGCGGAAGCGCGCACTCAACCTGCGCCCGCAAGCCCGGTCATTACCGAGGACCCCGTCGTCGACCGCACGGTGCCTCCCTCGGCCGGCGTGACCGCGGCCCCTGCGGCCCCGGCTACAACGGGAACAGCTTCCACAGCGCCCAGCCTCGCCATCGGGCAGAGTTTCGAGGGCGTCTTCAAGCGCACCAGCGGTTTCATGGGCCTTTTCCGCCCTCCGTACCCCTTTGCCCTAGAGAATGCGAACGGACGCCGCATCGCCTATGTCGATGTCGCGGAGATTGTCCTCCCCGGCTCCCTGAAAAACTACCTCGGGGAACGGGTCATCGTCTACGGTCCGCGGCGCCAGCACAAGGATTCGGACGAATGGGTCATTCTCGCCCGCAACATGCGCCTCAAATAACCCCGCTCCCAAGCTCCCCGTTTTCCATGCAAACCATCGACGGAAAATCCCTCTCCGCGGAAATCCTCGAGGAACTGCGAAGGCAAGTCGCTTCCCTGTCCGGCCCCCCGCCCTGCGTCGCCTTTATCCGCGTCGGGGAAGATCCCGCCTCCGTTTATTATGTCGGGGCGAAACAGAAAAAGGCCGCCGCGGTGGGGATGGAAAGCCGCCTCCTCACCTTTCCGGAATCCATTTCCCAGGAAGATCTGCTCGCCGAAGTGGCGGCCTTGAACAGCAATCCGGACGTCCACGGCATTCTCGTCCAGGCTCCCCTGCCCGCTCACATCGACGAGAAGACCGTTTTCAACCGGGTCGCCCCGGAAAAAGACGTCGACGGGTTTTCCGCCACCAACCTCGGCCGGCTCGTGCAGGAGGATCCGGCCGCCTTTGTCGCCTGTACGCCGGCAGGCATCGTTGAGATCGTGCGGAGTTACGGAATCGAAACGGAAGGGCGCCACGTCGTTGTCCTCGGCCGCTCTCTCATTGTCGGAAAACCGGCGGCTCTTCTTTTCATGCGGAAGGCCGCCTTTGCCAACGCCACCGTCACCGTCTGTCACTCGCGTACCCGCGACCTCGCGGCCATCACCCGCTCCGCCGACCTGCTCATCGCCGCCATCGGGCGGCCCGCCTTTGTCACTGCCGACATGGTGCGCGACGGGGCCACTGTCATCGATGTCGGCATCAACCGGGTCGAGGATGCAAGCCGCAAGCGCGGCTATCGCCTGCAGGGTGACGTCGATTACGGAAAGGTGGCCCCGAAATGCGCGGCCATCACGCCCGTGCCCGGCGGGGTCGGTCCCATGACCGTCGCGATGTTGCTGCGCAACACTCTCAAGGCCGCGTACGGGCCTTTCTCCATATCCCCTCCTTAGAAATCCATGGATCCCGAACCCACGATTCTCGTTGTCGACGACCAGCAAATCAACATCCGCCTTCTGGAAAGGAAGCTGGCCCGCAATGGAATGATCGTGAAAAGCGCCACCAACGGCGAGGAAGCCCTTGTTCTGGCGCGGGAAACCCTTCCGGACGTGGTTCTGCTCGACATCATGATGCCCGGGATGGACGGGATCGAGGTGTGCCGGAAGTTGAAGGAAAAGGAAACGACCCGCGATATTCCCGTCGTCTTCATCACCGCCCGGACCTCCAAGGAGGGCAAACTGGAAGGGCTTGATGTCGGCGCCGCCGATTACCTCGTGAAGCCGATCGATCTTGACGAGACGATCGCGCGTGTGCGCACGCAGATCCGCATCGTCCAGCAGCACGAGGAAAACATCCGCCTGACCAGGGAACTGGAAAAGTCGCGCCGCCAGAACGCCATCATGCATCTCACGGAGGGGATCGCCCACAACATGAACAACCTCCTCGGGGTCATGGTCGGCTATGTTTCCCTCATGCAGCGCCAGCTCGATAACCCGGGGAAAGTGGGGCAGAACTGCGAGCGCCTGGAGGCGGCCATCAAGCGCATGACGCGCATCGTGCACCAATTGACGGTGATCGGGCATTTCAAATCACTGCAAAAGAAGGAGGTGCCGCTTGACCGGCTCCTGCAGGGCGCCGTCGCCCGCTTCCATCGCGTTTCCGGCACCGACAATCCCGTCCGGCTCGAGGTCTCCCTGCCGGAGGGCTTCACCATTTTCACCAACCAAGAGCTCTTCGAGAGCGCCTTTGAACGTCTCCTCCAGAATGCCTTCGAAAGCTACAACCCCGAGGAGGATGCGGCCGAAGATGCGGATCGTCCCATCTCCATGAACGTTTTTCTCGAGAACGCGGAGGAAGAGCTGGTGGTCGAGGTGGTCGACCGGGGTAGTGGAATTGACGATACCATTCGCGACAGCATCTTCGAACCCTTCGTTTCCTCCTCCTCGGTCATCGGACGCGGCATGGGGCTGACCATTGTCCGCCACGGAGTTAATTGCCTCGGCGGTACGGTGCGACTACGGGATGGCGAAGACGGTGGAACGGTGGCGGAGGTTCGCCTTCCCATGGATGCGGAGGAAGCAAGCGAAGAAGAAAGCAAAAAGAATGACGCCGCGTAAGCTTGCCTTTATTGGGGCCGGGCGAATGGCCGGGGCGATGGTCCGGGGGATTCTTGCCCACGGTCTCGCCCGTCCCGAAGACATCAGCTGCCTGAGTGCCCCCGATGGAACGGCAGAGAAGCTCGCCGCCGAATACGGTGTCCTCCCTGCGGCCAGGAGGCGGACTGGATGATCCTCGCCTGCAAGCCGCAACAGCTCGCCGAACTGCCGGCGGAATTGTCGGAGCTTACCTCCGGAACCGGCGTCCTTTCCATTCTGGCGGGAACCCCGCTGGCAAAGTTGAAAGAAAGCTTTCCCTCCGCGCGTCACCTCGTCCGCTGCATGCCCAACACGCCGGGGCAGATCGGCGCCGGCATCACCGCCTTCTGCACGGAAGGCCCCCTCCCCGCCGGCGAGAGGGAGAGCGTCCACCGCCTCCTCGGTGCCCTTGGTGAGGTGGTGGAGCTTCCGGAAACGGAACTGGACGCGGTGACGGCGGTCAGCGGCAGCGGACCGGCGTACGTGTTCACCTTCATCGCGGCGCTGCGCGATGCCGGGGTCGAGGCAGGCCTTTCCCGCGAGACCGCCTACCGCCTCGCCCTTCACACCGTCAAAGGGGCCGCCACCCTTCTGGAAAAAGTCCCGGAATCCCCGGAGACCCATCGCGACTGGGTTTCCTCGCCGGGCGGGACCACCCTCGCCGGACTCGAGGTTCTCGACCGCGGCGGTTTGCCCGCGTTGATGCGGGACACCGTCCTCGCCGCACAGCGCCGTTCCCGCGAGCTGGCCGGCGAATGAGGCGATTCACTCCGGCGCGCCCCAGCCGCCGCCGCCGGGGGTCTCGAGGCGGATCCCTTCACCCGGAAGCAGATGGAGGTGGCACTCCCCGCCGACGGGCGTTTTGCC
>JAAAOD010000021.1 GCA_009908535.1 Verrucomicrobiota bacterium | reverse complement strand
GATCTTTCAGGATCTCGAGGAGTTGGGGAAGGTAAAGCATAATATCAATCAGCCCGCGGGGGCGAAGCTGTGGACAAGGTTGACGAGGTAGGGAAGCAGCTGCTTTTTGCGGCTGACGATTCCCTTCAGCTCAAAGAGATCGTTGGCGGCCTGGTGGGGATAGGTGATGCGGTCGAGGATCTCCTCTTCCGCGGAGATCAGAAGCAGGGAGTTCTGAGTGTTGATATCGGTGACCATGAGGGCGGCGAAGAGGAGGTTTTCCTGCTGGCGGAGCGCATGCAAGGCGTCGTGCAAGGCCTCGCAGCGGTCCCACAGGTTATTGAACCCCAGCTCCTCCACCTGCGATACGGTGAAGCGCTGGTTGCGTTCACAGTAGGTCTTCATGTCCGCCTGCAGAACTTCCTCCGCAGTGGCGCTCTTGATGACCGAGCCCGCGCTGAAGATTTCTCCGGCAAGCTCCTCCGCGCGCGTCCCCGAGAGCCGCTCCAGCCAGTGGAGGATGTCCGCGTCGAGGGCGGTGGTGGTGGGTCCCCGCAGGTTCAGGGTGTCGGAGACGATTCCCCCCATGAGAACGCCGGCTATCCCTGCCTCCGGCTCGAGGTTTTCCTTGCGGAAAAGGTCCGCGACAATGGTCGAGGTCGATCCCACCGGAAGGTTGATGAAGCGGATCGGTTGCTGGGTTTGCGGGTTGCCGAGGCGGTGATGGTCCACGATCTCGAGAATGTTCACCTGGTCCGCCCCGAGGACCGCCTGGCCCAGTTCATTGTGGTCGACGAGGATCAGGTTCGTGCGGATCGGCTTGAGGAGATCGCTCTTCGTGAAAACTCCCAGGAGCCGCTCATCTTCCCCGACCACCATGCAGGCGGCCACGTCGGATCCCGCCAGTTTGCGCCGGACGATCGAGAGTTTGTCGTCCGCACGGAAATTCAGCGTCTCGCGACGTATCAGGGAATCGATACATCCCGCCGAACGGATGATCCACGAGGTCGTGGCGGAATCATGCGGGCTCACGATGATACTTACCCCCTCCTCGCGGGCGCGTTCGATGACGTCCTCCTCCACCGGCAGGTCCCCGCTGATAACCAGCATGCTCACCCCCGACTGGATGGACCGTTGCTGAATGTCGTAGCGGTCCCCCACGATGATGATACTGTTGCGCGCCGCGAGTTCTTCGTCGTCGTGGTAATAGCGTCCGAAGGACCGGATATCCATTGCCCCGATACGGACGAAAAAGTCCCGATGCTCCCCCGCGGCAAAGGTGTGGATGACCCGCGCCCCGAGTGCCTCAACGATGTTTCCGATGGTCGTGTGGACATGCCGCATCTTCCGCTCTTCGCGTGGTCGCGGGATGAAGTGCTCGCCAAGGTCGAAAATGGAAATGCTGCCGTGCAGCCGACCGTCCGCGGCAACCACCGGTAACATCCGCACGTCATGTTCGTCGATCAATGCCAGCGCTTGCGTACAGATCGATCCCGGGGTCACTTGAATGGTGTCGCGGACCATGATGTCCCGCACCCGGGGGGTCACATCCCCGAGAAAAAGCGGCAACGGCTGCCCGAAACGGGAGAGGATGGCGTCGATGCGCGCATTCGAATTGCCGCAACGGGCGGGGATATACTCCGCGTCCCCGTGCTGCTGTTTCAGCGCCGCATAACCGATGGCGGAACAGATGGCGTCCGCGTCTGGATTGCGGTGCCCGATAATGTGGATCCTTTCGCTCATGTTGTCGTCATCAAGGGCACCGGTCCCTCGACTTCTTTTGGCAGAACATGCAGCTATTGTCCGCCGCGTCCATGTCAATTCGCGGTTTCCTCCGCCATCCCCCGCAAAGATAATTTCTCTTGAAAACTAATGTACAAACCGTTAGGAAATGCGGGAATGAAAGCTTTCAGTTGCTGTGCACCGATGCCCATTGCGGAGGTGCAGGGTCCTTATGGTCCCCTGCGCCTGCTGGAGACGCAGGTCCAGCGTTGCTGGGCGGTGCAGCAGCTGGGCCGCGGCGTCTGGCGACTGCGGGATGGTCGTACTCTTCGGGTGCGCCATCCCGGCAGTTGGAACGCGGGGGCGGGTCCGGACTTCCGGGACGCGGTGCTGGAGATCGGCGGATGCCCGGTTCCCGGCGATGTGGAGCTGCATCTTTACCGGGAGGACTGGTGGCGGCACGGCCATCACATGGATCCGGCCTACAACCGGGTGGTCGCGCATGTAGTGCTTTTTGCCGGGGGCATGGGGAACGCCGTGCGCACGGAGGAGGGGCGGCAGGTTCCCGAATGGGTCATGGGGCCGTGGTTGCGCGAGGACCTCGAGACCGTCAGCGGGGGCGAGCCGGGACTTTTCGGCGAGCGGACCCCGGAACTGTCCGAATGGATCGCGGCGGAAACCCTCGAGGCTGTGCGGGAGCGTCTTGCCGCCGGCTGTGACCGGCGCTGGGGCAACAAAGAGGCGATGGCGCATGGCCTTGTCCGTGAATTCGGGTTCGCGGGCGCCCTGCACCGCATGACGCTCTATTACCTCGGCTTTCCCCTGAACCGGAAAGCCTTTCTCGCCATCGCGGGTGAGAACGGTCCGGACCAGTGGCGCCGGGGGGGGCTGCTGCCGTTGATTCGCCAGCGCTGGGGCAAAGCCATCCAATGGCGCCAGGGGCGTCCCGGCAACCGACCGGCCCGGTTGCTGGAAGCGTATCAGGAACTCTTTCGGCGCCGCCCGGACTGGATGGAGCGGCTCGGGGAGCCTCCGCAACCTCTCCGCACCACGCTTGCCGCTGCGGAGGGCGATGTTCTGAGGAGCGACAGCGGCGCGTTCCGGCGGCGGTTTGCGCATGCCGGTCTCTTCCGCTGGCTGCGCACGGAAGTGACGGCGCAGGCTCTCGGGGACGGTCTTCTGCGCAGGCTCTGGATCGACGCCTTCCTTCCCCTCCTGGCAGCCCACGGCCTCCTCCCGACAGGGGCGAGCGCGCTGCACTTTTTCCACAGCCGACCCGGAGCGTGCCCGGAAGCCCTTTTCGCCTTGTGCCGGCGCGCCGGACTGTGCGGAGAGGGCAACGGCCCGAGCCGGAACGGCTG
The DNA here is from genome assembly GCA_009908535.1 of Verrucomicrobiota bacterium. Classification (GTDB taxonomy): domain Bacteria; phylum Verrucomicrobiota; class Verrucomicrobiia; order Opitutales; family Oceanipulchritudinaceae; genus Oceanipulchritudo. Next base: position 18,270 of record JAAAOD010000021.1, on the reverse strand, counting down.
GATCCAGGGCCTGCTCTGGGTCGAAGACCAGATGCGGAGCGAGCGCCTGCGCCGCTGCAGCGGGCGTGGCACCGGAGGCGGCGCTTGACAAGGGAAAATCGCCGCCTCAAGTTTTTCGGCTTCATCTTCTTGCAAGGAAGAGTGGGCCACCCGCCCGCTCTTTTTTGTCTTAAAATTTATTGCCGCCGCCACGACACCAGCATGAGCCAGGAAATTCTATCCGTTCTTGAGTACATGGAAAAGGAGAAGGGGATCCCGAGAGAGGAAATGATCTCGGCGATCGCCAACGCTATCCGCTCCGCAGCCACCAAGGGCGTGAATGCCGGTCAGGAACTGCGCATCGAAATCAATCCGAAGAACGGAGCCCTCAAGGCCTGGTCAATTCTCGAGGTGGTCGATTCCGTCAGCGATCCGCGCAAGGAAATCCACATCGAAAAGGCGCGGCAGCTCAATCCGGATGCCCAGGTCGGGTTGTACATCGAGCATGAAGTCGACCCGGAGCACCTCGGGCGCATCGCCGCCCAGACCGCCCGTCAGGCCATCATGCAGCGGCTTCGTCAGTTCGAGAAGGAGCGGATCTACGACGATTACAAAGACCATGTCGGGGACATTGTCACCGGCGTAGTGCGACGCCGGGAACGCGGCGACCTTGTCGTCGACCTTGGCAAGGCCGAGGCAATCCTTCCGCCGCGCGAACGGGTTCCCGGGGAGGATTATTCACCCGGGGAACGGATCCGCTGCCTGTTACTCAACATCGAGCCCACCAACCGCGGTCCGGAACTCATTCTCTCCCGGGGCAGTGTGAAGTTTGTCCGCCGGCTTTTCGAACTGGAAGTGGCGGAAATCCAGGACGGGACCGTGGTCATCGAGGCCCTTGCCCGGGAACCCGGGTATCGTTCCAAGATCGCCGTCACCAGCACCGATCCCAAAGTGGACCCCGTCGGCGCCTGCGTTGGCGCGCGCGGTGCCCGGGTGAAGAGCATTGTCCGCGAACTCGGTGGCGAGAAAATCGACATCGTCAAGTACAGCGAGGATCCGCTCGAGCTCCTCGAGGAAGCGATCAAGCCGGCCGTTCCCATGAACGTGAAGGTGGACGAGGAAAACAAGCGGATCTATTTCGAGGTCAGTGAGGAGAACCTGAGCATCGCCATCGGCCGTCGGGGCCAGAATGCGCGGCTGACCTCCCGCCTCATCGGCTGGAAACTTGATATCGCCAAGCAGCAGGTGGAAAAGGCCGGCTTCGACGAGCGCCTGCGCGAGGCCATCAAGGGCTGGGAAGGAGTGCAGGGTATTTCCGACGAGCTCGCCGCCTTTCTCGTGCAGCATGGGCTCGTCAGCCCGGAAACCTTTGAAGGTGTGGAAGCGAAAGACCTTGAGAAGCTTGGTTTCTCGGAAAAGGATGCCCAACAGGTCGTTGAACTTGTGCAGCGTCACCGGGAAGCTCAGGGTGCCTGAACAGGGAGCAAGCGAAACAAACCTCTATGAGTGTTCGAATTTACCAACTCTCCAAAGAAATCGGGATGGAGAATGCCGAATTGATCGACCTGCTGCGCGAGCGCGGCCACGAGGTGAAGAGCGCCTCCAGCACGATCGACAACATCTCCGCCGATTACCTTCGCGAGGAGCTCGCGAAGAAAAAGGAAAGCGCTGGAGCCGCTGCGGAAGCGGACAGCGCGCAGGAAGAGGAAGACAAGCCCGAGGAGTCCGGGCCGGCCCTCCCTCCCGGAGCGATTGTCCGGTCCAAGGAGGATATCGAGCGCGAGCGGCGTGAACGCGAGGAGGAGGAGCGCAAAAAGGCGGAAGCTTACAAGGTCCGGCAACCCTCGACGCCTCCGCCACCCCCGACGAAGGCCCCGCCGCCTTTGCCCCGCAAGCCGGTTGTGCAGCGCCGCACGGTTCCCGCCCCCCCCGGCAAGCCTCCTTCCGGGGAAACGCCGACCCCGCCGAAGGCGCCGGTCCTGCGCACAGACCTTCCGCCGCCGGAGCCGAAAAAGGAGGAGCCGGCCGAGCAGGAACAAAAGGCCGAGACACCGCCTCCGGCCCGCAAGGGACCGCCACCGTTGCAACCGCCGGCGCCGAGGGGTCCGAAAACGGTCGCCCCGCCGAAGGTTTCCATTCCCGCGGCCCCCACCGAGGCGGGCGCGGGGGAAGATGAGAAGGGCGGCGAGGAAAGCGCCTCCGAAGCTGGCGGTGAAGATTTGAAGCCGCTGGAGATGCGATCCCCGATCGTCGTCCGCGACTTCGCCCACGTGCTCGGGCGTAAACCGTTCCAGCTCATTTCCGAGCTCATGGAGATGAGCATCTTCGCCTCCATGAACTCCACCGTGGACGAGGAGGTGGCCCAGCGGATCGCCCGGCATCACGGCTTTCAGCTGCAAATCCGCCACCGCGGCGCGGGCGCGGGAGCCCCCGCCGCGAAGGAGGAAAAGGAGGAGGCCAAACCGAAGCACAAGCTCGAAAAGCGCCCACCCGTCATCTGTATCCTCGGTCATGTCGACCACGGAAAAACGACGTTGCTCGACGCGATCCGCAAGGCCAACGTCGTCGCTACGGAGGCAGGCGGCATCACGCAGCACATCGGGGCCTATCAGGTCAGCCACAAAGACGAGCTCATCACGTTCATCGACACCCCCGGCCATGCCGCTTTCAGTAACATGCGTGCGCGGGGCGCGCGGACCACTGACATTGTCATCCTCGTCGTCGCGGCGGATGACGGTTTCATGCCGCAAACCGACGAGGCCCTCGGGCACGCCCGCGTCGCTAAAGTGCCTGTCGTCGTTGCCATCAACAAGATCGACGCCCCCGGGGCGAATGTCGACCGGGTCCTGCGCCAGATGCAGGAACGCGAGCTGACGCCGGAAGCGTGGGGCGGGGAAACCCTCCTCGCGCAGGTCTCCGCCATTAAGGCCGAGGGCCTTGATGACCTGCTCGAAAGCATCGTCCTGCAGGCCGAAGTGACCGAGGGAATTGAAGCCTCTTCCTCGGGACCGGTCGAAGGGGTCATTCTCGAAGCGCACAAGGAGCTTGGGCGCGGGTCGACCGCCTCGGTGATCGTGCAGCAGGGAACGCTCAAGCCCGGGACCGCCCTCGTCTGCGGCGAGCACTACTGCCGGGTCCGCCAGTTGATCGACGATAAGGGAAAACAGGTGAAGTCCGCCGGGCCCTCCACACCTGTGAAGGTGATCGGCTGGTCCGGTCCCCCGGACGCCGGAGATGTGTTCCAGGCCGTCAAGAACGAGCGCACCGCCAAGCGCGAGGCGGAGGAGAACGAACTCAAGCGCCGCAAGCTCGAAGCTGCCGAACAGCAGGAATCCGGTGCCTCTGTCGACGATCTCTTCGCCGCCATCGAAAAGACGCAGAAGAAAAGCTTCCGTTGCCTCGTCAAGGCGGATGTCTACGGGACCGCCGAGGCGCTCGCCACCAGCCTGCTCAACATCAAGAGCGACAAGATCGACCTCGAGGTGGTGGACATGGGGGTCGGCGATGTCACCCGCAACGACATCATCATGGCCAGTGCGGCCGAGGCGAGTATCGTCGCTTTCAACGTGGGGCTGGAAAACGGGGTCCAGAGCGTCGCCAAGCACCACGATATCCGGATCATCCAGCACAATATCATTTACGAGATCATCACTCAGGTGCAGGATGCCATGGCTGACCTGCTGGAGCCGGAACTTCGCGAAAACAAGGTTGGCGCCGCCCAAGTGCGGGCCACCTTCCCTCTCGGCAAAGGGGTGGTTGCCGGCTGTATGGTCACCGAGGGACGGGTGCGCCGCGATGCCCTCTCCCGCCTCATGCGGGGCGGGGAGATGGTCGCGGAATCGAAGATCGGCAACCTCAAGCGCTTCAAGGAAGACGCTACCGAGGTGCGGGCCGGTTACGAGTGCGGTATCCAGCTCGCCGGCGTGAACGACTATCAGGAAGGGGACGTCATTGAGGTCTTCGAGATCCTGAAGGAGAAACCGAGTTTGTAAGGGCGGGATGGGACAGCGCGTGGTCCGAGTCAACGAGCTGATCAAACGCGAGATCAGCCACCTGCTGCACACGCGCCACCGCTCGGAGTCCGTCGACATCTCCATTCTTTCCGTCGATACCAGCCCGGACCTGCGCAACGCGAAGGTGTATTTCGCCACCCACGGGGATGCGGAGAAGCGGGTTGCCGCGGAGCGCTTTTTCGGCCGCCATGCCGGGGAGATCCGGCGTCTGGTGGGCCGGGCGGTGCGCCTGAAATACCTGCCGCGCCTTGATTTCCGCTACGCCATCGGGGCCGATGAGGAGGAACGCCTCAACCGGCTCCTTGACGATATGGGCCTTGAAGGGGAGACCCCGCTTCCGCCCGACCCGAACGAGAGCTTATGACATCCGCCTTTTTCCCCAACGAAAGCGCCGCCTTCGCGCAGGTGCTGGAGCAAATTCCCGGGTCGCGGGTGGCTGTCGGTGATCGGCCATGTGCGGCCCGACGGTGACTGCATCGGATCCCAGGTCGCCCTTGCCCGGGCCCTGCGTGCGCACGGCCTCGATGTGGTCTGCTACAATCACCATCGCGTGCCCCCGAACTGCGCTGCCTTTGTCGGGGACACGCCCTTTCGCTGCGACGAGGATGGTGTCGAGGCCGACCGCGTGGCGGTCTCCGTCGACTGTGCGGACCGCAAACGACTCGGTCCCGTCCTTCAGGAAAGCTTCCCCGAGGTCTATCTGAATGTGGACCATCACATTTCGAACCGTTGCTACGGGAAAAAGAACCTCATCATCGGAGAGGCGTCCGCGACGGGGGAAATCCTCGCGGGACTGTTCCTCGACAACGGCATCGCAATGGACGCCGTGACCGCGCAGGCGCTCTATGTCGGCATCGCTACGGATACCGGGCAGTTCCGCTTTTCCTCCACGACACGGCGTACTTTCGACATCTGCCATCGCCTCATGGAATTCGGGGCCGATCCCGCAGGTGCAGCCATGGAGCTCTACGAGAAGGAGAGCCCCGCCAAGCTGGCCCTGCTGCAGCGCTTCCTTGCCAGCTTTACGTTCCTTTGTGACGGCAAGGTTTGCCTCGGGCGTATCGACGACGAGGCCTGGAGCGCCACCGGGGCCAGCAAGGAGGATACGGAGGGGCTCGTCGATTATGCCCGGGCCATCGACGGCGTGGAGATCGGAATCCTTCTCGAGGAGCACGACGGGGCGCTGAAGGGAAGCTTCCGGGCCAAGGATCCGGTGCACCGCGTGGACCAGTTGGCAGCGCAATTCAACGGCGGAGGCCACGCCTGTGCGGCGGGGTTTAACCCGGGGGAACCCATGGAAAGCTTTTATCCGCGCCTGGAGACGGCCCTGCAGGATCACTTCCTCCGCCTCGGAAAAACGGTATCATGAACCAGAAGAACCAGCCGGAGGGCGTCCTGCTCATCGACAAGCCGTCGGGGATCACCTCCCATGATGTCGTCGACCGCGTGCGCCACGTTTTCAAGATGAAGCGGGTCGGCCACGCCGGAACCCTCGATCCCAACGCCACCGGCCTGCTCATCCTCCTCGTCGGCAAGGCGACCAAACTGTCCCAGTACCTCATGGGACTGGACAAGACTTACGAGGGCGTCATCACCTTCGGTGTCGAGACCACCACCCACGATGTGGAAGGGGAGGTGGTCGAGGAAAAGCCCCTGCCCGGGCTGTCGGAGAACGACCTGAAAACCGCCATGGACCGTTTTGTCGGCGACCAGTACCAGACACCACCGATGTTTTCCGCTAAAAAGCAGGAAGGGGTCCCCTTGTACAAACTTGCCCGGAAGGGAAAATCCGTGGAGCGCGAGCCCCGGTTCGTTCATGTGGGCAAGTTCAGCCTCGACCGGTGGGAAGCGCCTGATCTCGAGTTCACCCTGACCTGCAGCAAGGGAACCTACGTTCGTACCATCGCCCACGACCTCGGCCGGCAACTCGGGTGCGGAGCTTATCTGAAGGAGCTTCGCCGGACCGATATTGAAGACTCGATCGAACTGGAGAGCCTTGAGGAAATGTCCATGGAGGAAATCCGCGGATGGCTTATTCCTCCTTACCAGGCCGTGCCCCGTGTGGTCCAGCAGCGTCAGTGAAGAGGCCGCCGAGGGTCCCTCTCGCGGGGACCTGCGGGCCTACTTTGCCGCCGGCCGCCCGCCCGCGGATCCCTTCACAGCCGGGGTTGATCTCGCCGTGGGCATGTTTGACGGCGTTCACCGAGGCCATCAGCGGGTCATTGCCGGAGCAAAGGAACGCGCCCGGACTCACCGCCGCCATGCCGGTGTCCTGACCTTCGATCCCCACCCGAGCCGGGTGGTTCATCCGGAGTCGGCCACGCAGCTTCTCTACCCGCTTCCCCGGCGCCTGGAGTTGCTGCTCGGACTCGGGGTGGATTTTGTTCTCGTGCAGCAATTCACCGCTTCCTATGCGAGGCGGACGGCCGACTCCTTCGCCGCCCATTTGCGGTTCTGCCTTCCCGGGCTTGCCAGCCTCCATGTCGGGGAGAATTTCCGCTTCGGGGCAGGAAGAAAGGGGGACGTGCGCCTTCTTCAGGAAACCGCCGCCGCCTTTGGGATCGAAGTGCATGCCCTGCCGCGCCAGCTGACCGACAAGGAACCGATCAGCAGCAGCCGCATCCGCAAGCTGGTGGAGGAAGGCGACATGGAAGAGGCGCGGCATCTCCTCGGGAGACCGTACACCCTGCGGGGGACGGTGGTTCCGGGCCGTCGCCTTGGACGTGAAATCGGCTTCCCTACGCTCAATATTTCCTACGAACCGGAAACGCGGCCGCGCTTCGGGGTCTACTTTGCCGGACTCCCCGCGCCGGATGGCCAAACGGTTCTTCCCGGGATCGTGAACTACGGACGCAAGCCCACCGTGGAAACGGATTCGGCGCCGATCCTCGAAGTGCATTTACTGGCCGTTCCCGAGGAAGGTCCACCCGCAGAAGGGAATGACCTCTGTGTTTTCCTCCTCGATTTCCTGCGGCCTGAAAGGGCCTTTGACGGCGTCGAAGCGTTGCGCGAACAGATCGCCCGGGACGTCGCCAGGGCCCATCGGCTCGCCCGCGAAGGGCGCCATTTGCAGGCGACGGAAACCATGACCTGATTTGAAGGGTTTCCGGGGAATAGGATTGCCGATGAAGCCCCTCCCGTCTGTATGCTGCCGCCGATGATCTCTCCCGGTCAACGCCTGTGCCGCTTGCCGCTCCTCTTCGCGGTTCTTTTCAGCACCGCGGCGGGCTTCAGCGCGGATTCCGCCGGCGCGGAGGACGGGACGGACCGCTGGTTTTTCGAGGGCGTTGTCGAGCGGGTTCCCGATGAACTCGGGGAGACGATTCGTACGGGCTGGCGCCTTGAAGGCTCGTTTCTCTTCACGGCCCTTAACCAGGAACTGGTCAGCGAGAGCGCGGAGGGCAGTGAAGGCCGCCTTGTCGGTGGCGTGGCTGACCTTGGCTTCGCCCTTACGGAGTATTATCAACCGCTGGTGGGCGGGGCGCAGGGCGAGGGTCCGGCCGGTTTTGATTACAGAGACAACGACCCCGCCGCGGATGGACGCGACTGGATGGGCTGGTTTTTCCCCCTGCAGTCCACGGAAAGGAATCCCGATTGGGAACCGCAGTGGCTGCAGGTGTGGTTGTTCGATCCGGAAGGGCAGCTCCTGCAGCAGCGGCCCCCGGTTCTCTCCCCCTATGGGCTCGATTGGGACTCGGCATGGTTTCGCCTTCGCATGCGCAATCATGGGGAGGATCTGACCGCCGATATCGAGGGGCCGCTGCGCGTCTTCGATCCCTCCCTCGGGCAGCCGCTTCCCTCCGAGACCGATCGCCTCCTCGCCGCGGTGGAGGACCTCGCTGAACGCCTGCGCGAACGCGACCGACTCCTGCAGTTGCGCACCGGTGAATTGCTGGAGGCAAAGGAACGCCTCCGTGGCCTGCGGGCGATGGTGGACCTCCTCGTCGAGGAGCGGGCCAGCCTCGAAAAGGAAAACGAACGCCTGCAGGTACAGCTGGATTCGACCGATCCACGGGAGCGGGAGCGCCTCGCCGCCCTCGAGGCGGAAAAGGCCCTTCTCGCCTCCGAACTGGACAGCCTCGAGACGGAGCGGGACGGGATTTCTTCCCGGCTCGCCAAGGCGGAAAGCCGAATCCTGCGCCAGCTCGACACCATCCGTGACCTGGAGGCGGAAGTCGCGGCGGCCGCTTCCCCGGAGGATGCCCCGCGGGAGTTCCCGGAGCGAACTATCGCGGTCGCGGAATCTCCCATGATCATCGAGAAAGCGGTGACGCGGGAGAAGCCCTCCGCGCCCGCCAAGTCCTCCGGCAATAGCAAGCGCCGTTCCTTCCGTCCTCTCAAATTCAGGTAAGCGGAGCCCGCCGGTGGACAAAGCCCTTCGCCATCGTGTCAATGCCGCCCGGGTGGTGGTCCGGAATCAGATCCTGTTTTTCCGGAGACAACTCGGGGAAGTGTCCTCGGAATGGAAAGCCGACGACACGCGCGTCACGTTCGCCGACTTCGCCATTTCCGAGCAGATCACCCGCGAGCTTCTCACCTCCTTTCCCGAGGATACCTGCCTTTCCGAGGAATCCGGTCTCGTCGACGAGGAGGTGAAGTTGAAAAACAAATACACCTGGATCCTCGATCCCGTCGACGGGACGAACAACTACGCTCTCGGAGTCCCCTTCTGCGCCATCTCCCTTGCGCTGCTGAAGGAAGGTCGGCCGGTTTACGGCTTTCTTTACGACGGCTGCCGGAATGAACTGCTGGAAGGGGGCCCGGGAGCCGGGTTGCGCTCCGAGGGGAGCCGCCTCGTTCGTACTTCCCGGCCTTTCGAGCCCAGATCCGGCATTCTTGCGCTGCATTTCCCCCTCCCCGAAACGACCGCCAAGGCGCTCTTCCCCCTCCTGCGGACTTACCGCGTGCGCTGCCTTGGAAGTGCCGCCCTGCAACTGGCCTACGTCGCCACGGGAAAACTGGACGGAGCCCTCGACGAGCGCGTCAAGGTCTGGGACATTGCTGCTGCCGTCGCCCTCCTGGAGGGAGCCGCCTGTCCCTACCGGTTCCTCGGTGAGTCCCCTTTTCCCTTGGAACGGTTTTCCCTCGAGGGCCCGTTCTGCCGCATTGCCGCCGGGTCGGGGGAGTTCCTGCAGGTCCTAGAAAAATCCCTCTCCTGAGCAAAGCCTTGTCCTTGCTTCCACCTGCGGCCGGGCTACCATGCGCTTCCAGTAACTTATGAAGGTCTATCTCAACGGTTCCCTTGTCGAAGAAAGCGATGCGAAGATTTCCGTATTCGATCACGGCCTGCTCTATGGCGATGGCATTTTCGAGGGTATCCGCCTGTATCAGAACTGTATTTTCAAGCTCGAGGAACACCTGATCCGGCTCGAGAAATCCGCCAAGGCCATCCTGCTTGCGATCCCCCTCTCCCGCGCGGAGATGGCGGAGGCCATCAGCGAAACGTGCCGTGCCAACGATCTCGTCGACGGCTACATCCGCGTTCTTGTCACCCGCGGCGTGGGTTCGCTCGGATTGAGCCACACCAGTTGCAAGCAACCGCAGGTTGTCATCATCGCCGACACCATCACGTTATACCCGGAGGAGTTTTACACCGAGGGGCTCCGGATTATCACCTCTCCGACCCGGCGTATCAATCCGGCCGCCCTTCCGCCCATGGTCAAATCCCTCAATTACCTCAACAACATTCTCGCCAAAGCGGATGCGCAGCGGTCCGGTTGTCTGGAGGCCCTCATGCTCAACGATCAGGGATACGTCGCCGAGTGCACCGGGGACAACGTCTTTATCCGCGCCGGGGATGGCTGGTTCACGCCTCCCACCGAGGCCGGAGCCCTCAAAGGGATCACCCGTGGCGCCGTCCTTGAATTGATGGAGGAACTCGGCATGCCGTGCCAGGAACGCAATCTTACCCGCTACGACATCTGGACGGCCGATGAAATGTTCCTCACCGGCACCGCCGCCGAGGTCATCCCGGTGGTGGAGGTGGATGAACGGACCATCGGGGAGGGCGTCCCCGGTAGCCGGACCCACCGCTTGCTCGAGGCTTTCCAGAAAAAAGCCCGTCAGGACGGTCGCTTTCTGCGCTAGCACGGTCTAAGGACTGGAAAATTATAACGTTTCCCTTTATCTTTCTCCCATGGCTAAGCCGGAACAGTGCAAAAATTGCGACAAACCCGCGACCATTCACCTTACGCAGATCATTAACAACAAGATCCACAAGGTCGACCTCTGCGAGGACTGTCCTTACAAGGAAAGCGTTACCGATCCGGAGGGCTTTTCCCTTGCGGACTTTCTCACCCATTCACCCCTTTCCATCGCGGGGAAGGAGGATCTGCATTGTGAGTTCTGTGGTTTCACTCCAGCTGAGTTTAAAAAAAGCGGGCGTTTCGGCTGCCCACGTTGTTACGAGACGTTTCAAAAAATCCTCGAGCCGATGCTCGCCAATATGCACAAGGATACCGTGCATCGCGGCAAGGTTCCCCGTCGGGCCATTGCCCGCATGAGCCGCCGCCGCCACATCAGCGATCTCGAAAAGGGCCTCGAGGAGGCCATTGAGGTCGAGGATTACGAGGAAGCGGCCCGCCTGCGCGACCAGATTGCTGAGGCGCGGGCCGCCCTTGCCGCCACCACGCCACCACCTCTGAAGAGGAGGGCTGAGCCATGCTCATTACGCCGCTCATTGAAGGAAAAGCAGAACTGACTGACGGAGGCATGGCCCCCGAACCGATTGTCCTTTCCACCCGGATCCGTCTCGCCCGCAATCTCGAAGGCGAGTCCTTCCCGGGCTGGGCCGAATCGTCACAGCGCTCGAAAATCCTTGAGAACTGTTTTGACACTTTGTCCCCCCTTCCGGCCTTCAACAAAGGCTATCGGTTCGGCATTCAGGACCTTGAGCCAATTGAGCGCCAGATCCTGCTTGAGCGTCGCCTCGTCAGCCGCGAGCTCGCCGAACAGGAGGACGGAGCCGGTGTCCTTGTCTCCCCGGGCCAAGGGCTCGTCCTCATGGTGAACGAGGAAGATCATCTCCGTATGCAGAGTGTACGCAGCGGTTTCAATTTCCGCAGGGCCTGGGAAGAAATCGACTCCCTCGACTCCTCCATCGAGGACCACCTTGATTACGCTTTTTCCGACGAATGGGGCTACTTGACAGCCTGCCCGACCAATCTCGGCACAGGCATGCGCGCTTCCGCCATGCTTCACCTGCCCGGACTCGTCATGCGCGAGCACATGGAGAAAGTGGTGCGCATGGTGAATCAACTGGGCCTGGCTGTGCGCGGCAGCCTCGGGGAAGGCAGCGAGGCCACCGGCAGCATCTTCCAGATCAGCAACCAGCAGACCCTCGGGGAATCCGAGGAACAGATCGTCAAGCGGCTGATCAATATCCTCCATGCCATTCTGGAACAGGAATTCAATGCCCGCGCCGTCCTCCTCGAAAAACAACCGCAGGCGTTGCTGGATAAAATCGGTCGCGCCTATGGAATTCTACAAAATGGGCATCTTTTAAGCTCCGAGGAAGCTGTGAATCTGCTCAGTCTTTTGCGGCTGGCCGTCGACTGCCGCATGCTGCCGGCGGAATGCCGGGCACGTCTTGATCGAATGTTCATGGAAGTGCAGCCCGGTCACGTCCAATGCATCGCGCAACGGGACATCCAGCCCGAGGAGCGCGACGCCATGCGGGCGGAAAAAATGAAGGAACAATTCGCGTCTTTTCCATCTCTGACCTTCAATAATATCGAGCCCGAGCCCAACCCGGAACAAAACAAAGATTAAGCATGGAACCTATGAACAACTTTACGCCCCGAGCCCAGCAGGTCCTCGCCCTCGCACGGAAGGAGGCGGACCGTTTCCATCACAATTATGTGGGGACGGAACACCTCCTCCTCGGCCTCATCAATCTCGGACAGGGAGTGGCCGTCAACGTGCTGCAGAAAATGGGACTTGATCTGGACACCGTCCGCAACGCGGTGGAAAAGCAGGTCGGCAAGGGTCCGGCCGCGAAACCGTCCGGCAATATTTCCTACACGCCGCGGGTGAAAAAGGTCCTCGCGCTTGCCGGTAAGGAGGCGAAGTCCCTGAACCACAGTTACGTCGGGACCGAACACATCCTGCTCGGTCTTCTCCGCGAAGGCGATGGCGTGGCCGCTCGCGTCCTCAAGAGCCTCGATGTCGACATCGAGCGCTGCCGGGACGAAATTCTCAGCGAGCTCGATCCGAATTTCGCCAGCGAAGGGGGAGCGGGCGGACAGGAGGAACCTTCCGGCCAAAGCCCCGCCGGCGCGGGCGGAGGTCCTGCCGGGGAGGAAAAGCGCGAGATGAAAACGCCCGCCCTGAAAGCCTTTGGGCGTGATTTGACCGAACTCGCCCGCAACGGCGAACTCGACCCGGTCATCGGGCGTAAACAGGAAATCCGGCGCGTCGTCCAGATCCTCTGCCGCCGGACGAAGAACAATCCTGTCCTCATCGGCGAGGCCGGGGTTGGAAAAACCGCCATTGTCGAAGGGCTGGCCCTCGAGATTGCCAATGGGGTGGTGCCGGAAATTCTCGCCGACAAGCGGCTCATTACCCTGGATCTTGCCCTCATGGTCGCGGGAACCAAGTACCGCGGCCAGTTTGAAGAGCGCATCAAGGCGGTCATGGACGAAATCCGCCGCGCCAAGAATGTCATCATTTTCATCGACGAGTTGCACACCATCGTCGGGGCCGGGGCCGCCGAAGGGGCCATGGATGCCTCTAACATCTTTAAGCCCGCCCTCAGCCGTGGGGAACTGCAATGCATCGGCGCCACCACGCTCGCGGAGTATCGGAAGTACATCGAAAAAGACAGTGCCCTCGATCGCCGCTTCCAGAGCGTGATGGTCGACGCTCCCAACCTGGAGGATTCCATCCAGATCCTCAAAGGCATCGCGCCGAAGTACGAGGATCACCACAAGGTGGAATTCACCGAGGCGGCCCTCGATTCCGCCGTACGCCTGTCCGAGCGGTACATCACCTCCCGCTTTCTTCCCGACAAGGCCATCGACGTACTGGATGAATCCGGCGCAAGGGCACGCATCAACTCCCTGAACCGGCCTCCCGAAATCGAGGCCATGGGAAAGAAAATCGAGAAAGTCTGCGGCCAGAAGGAGGATTGCATTAGCAAGCAACAGTTTGAGGATGCCGCCAAGTTCCGCGACCAGGAGAAGCAGCTCCGCCACGAGCGCGACGAAATGATCGAGGACTGGAAGAAAAACCGCGCCGAACAGAAGATCCTCGTCGATACCGAAGATATGGTGCAGGTCGTCAGTGACTGGACCGGGATCCCCCTCAAGCGGATGGAACAGAAAGAATCCGAAAAACTGCTCCACCTCGAGGACGAGTTGCAGTCCACCGTCGTCGGTCAGGACGAAGCCACCATCGCCATTTCCAAAGCTCTGCGGCGCAGCCGGGCCGATCTGAAGGATCCGCGGCGGCCCATCGGGTCCTTCCTCTTTATGGGCCCGACCGGGGTGGGGAAAACCCACCTCGCCAAGACCCTCGCCGAATCCATCTTCGGGGACAAGGATTCCATCGTGCAGATCGATATGTCGGAATACATGGAGAAGTTCTCCGTCAGCCGTCTTATCGGCTCGCCCCCCGGCTATGTCGGGTATGAGGAAGGGGGCCAGCTCACCGAAACCGTGCGACGGAAACCCTACTGTGTCGTCCTTTTTGACGAAATCGAAAAGGCCCACCCCGACGTGGTGCAGATTCTCCTGCAGGTCCTTGAGGAAGGCCGCCTTACCGACAGCCTCGGCCGCAGCGTCGACTTCCGTAACACCATCATCATTATGACCTCCAATGTCGGAGCCCACATCCTGCAGAAGAACCAGGGTCTCGGTTTCGGGGAGGATGATTTCGAGGACAACTTCGAAAAGACCAAAACGAAGATTCTCGAGGAAGCCCGCCGCGTCTTTAAGCCCGAATTCCTCAATCGGATCAACAGCCTCATCGTCTTCCATCAGCTCCTGCGGGAACACCTTCGGAAGATCGTCGATATCGAAATGAAAGGCATCCGGTCCCGCCTGGAAGAGCGCAAAATGCCCCTCGAAATCAACGAGGAGGCGCGCGATTTCCTCATCGACCAGGGCTACGACGAAAAGTTCGGGGCCCGGCCCCTGCGCCGCGCGGTTGAACAGTTCCTTGAGGATCCCCTCGCCGAATCGCTTCTCCGGGGCGACCTCAAGGAAGGCGAGACGGTCCACGTCTCCGTCGCCAGGGACGGGAAAGCCCTGACCTTCCACCAGAAGTCCCCCACTGCCGAAGTCTGATAGCAGCGGAAAGGGGTCAGACCTTGGATTTTGGTATATACCAAAATCCAAGGTCTGACCCCTTTTAGTCGGTCGTTCGTGGTGGAACCTGGGACAGACTTTCGTTTTGCTCGCTCTGCGTGTAGGACAAGTCGGTCTTCCGTGTTTTGGGAAAATCCTTGATGGTGCCCATGGTCGCTTGCCTGTGGTAGACGAGATTGCTGTGGGCGTAGGCCACGAGCAGCTGGGCGATACTGGTCAGGGAGGAAAGGTGGGTGCGTTCGTATCCATGGCTGGCGTCGACGCCGAAGGCGACGAGGGCGGTGCGGATATCATTGCCGGCCTCGAGGGCAGAGGCGCTGTCGCAGCGGTAGTAGCGAAAGATGTCGCGCTGGTGCGGGAGTTGGAAACGGCGGCAAAGGTTCAGGAGGTGGTGTGTCAGGTGGTAATCAAAGGGACCGCTGGAATCGGCCATGGTGATGGTCACCCCCTTTTCGGAGGAATTCTGACCTTTGCCCACAGTGCCGTTGTCGATGGAGACCATTTCAGCGACGTCGCCATGGAGGACGGCGGAGGCACCGGACCCGACCTCCTCGGAGATGGTGAAGAGGAAATGACACTCGACCGGAAGCTCCGCCTTGCGCTCGCCTATCCGTTTGGCGGCGGCCAGCAGCGCGGCCACGCCGGCCTTGTCATCAAGGTGGCGGGCATTGAGGTAGCCGTTGGGGAGAAACTCCGGACGTGCATCCACGCCGACGAAATCGCCGGGCTGAATTCCCAGCCGTGCCGGATCCTCCAGGGAGGTGGAGTCCTCATCGATCCGCAACTCAAGGTTGTTCCAATTGACCGGTTGACGATCCACTTCCTCGTCAAAGACATGCCCGGAGGCCTTTGCCGGAAGGATGGTCCCGCGGTAAACCGATTTATCGGTGTAGAGGGAGACCCGGGCGCCTTCGGCAAAGCGGGCGGACCAGTTGCCCACCGGAACAATGGCGAGGCGTCCGTTCGGAAGGGAGCGTTGGACCATGGCGCCGAGGGTGTCGAGGTGCGTGACGACGGCCCGGTCGGGGCTGTAGGAACGTCCGGGCAAGGTTGCGCGGATAGCCCCGCGGCGGGTGATTTCATAGGGAATTTTCAGTCGTTCGAGTTCCTCGCAGACCTCGCGCACGATCGGATCGGTGTATCCGGTGGGACTGTGGATACCAAGGAGACGAAGGAGAATGTCTTTCAGGTAATCCGAATCGATGGTCGGCAGTTTCATGGAAAGCGGCATTACGGAAGCGGAGATAAGCTTTGCGGGAAGAGAAAATCGATGAATTTCTCAGCGGTAGGTTGAGGCTCGTGGTTGGCGAGACCGGGGCGTTCGTTGCCCTCGATGAGGGCATAGGCGGGTTTTTCGGGTGCCTCCACGATCATGTCGAGGCCGACGACCGGGATTTCGAGGGCGAGGGACGCTGTTACGGCGGCCCTGGCGAGGTCGGGATGCAGCTGTCCGGTCACATCATGCATCGTTCCGCCCGTATGAAGGTTCGCGGTCCGACGCACTTCCACGGCGACATCTTTTTTCAGAACGTCTTCCAGTTGGTAGCCCTGACGACGAAGGCATCGCTCCGTCTCCTCATCGACGTGGATCCGGCTTTCCCCGCCGGTGGCGGAACTGCGGCGCCGGCTCAGGCGTTCGATGAGCTGACGAATGGTGTGATCACCGGTCCCGATGACGGAAGGCGGACGCCGGACCGCGGCGGCCACCACCTCCCTGTTGATGACGATGATGCGAAGGTCCTTCCCGTCGATACACTCTTCCAGGAGAACGGTTTCCCCGTGCTCGCGCGCCTTCGCGAGGGCGCGCCGCAGGCTACTTTCGGAGCGGATATCGACGGAGATCCCCTGGCCCTGCTCCCCTTGTAGCGGCTTCACCACGACACTTCGGTGCTTGTCGAGAAAGCGGAAATCCTCCTCCTCGTCCCCGGCGACGATCTGGTCGGGCACGGAAAGGCCTGCTTCCCCGAGAATATCGCGGGTGAACTGCTTGTCGTCGGTGCGCTTGAGGGCGATGGCGGAGGTTAGCTCGCTGAGGGACTCCCAGCAGGTGACGCTGCGGCCCCCGAGGCTGAGCCGGAAATAGCCCCGTCCAGGGTCAAGTGGTTCCACGGCGATCCCCCGGCGCAGGGCCTCGTCAATGATGATGCGGGCGTAGGGGTTATATTCATCAAAATCGTTGGAGCCGACAAAGAGGGGTTCGTTCACGCGGTTGCGGCATTTCGCGGCAAAAACGTGGATCCGTTCGAAGCCGAGTTTCTCGTACAGTTTGAGGGCCTTTTCGTTATCATGAACAACCGATACATCGAGTGCCTCGCGGCCGAGTTCGCGGTAATGTTCGATAAGGTAGCGGGTTAGGGATTCGCCCACGCCGGGCAATTCGGCCTGGGGATCGACCCCGACGGCCCAGACGCTGCTGCGGTTCGGCATATGGTCGCCGCAGGCGCGATGATCCGCCCCCATGGCCACGCCAAGGACCCTCCCCGTTTCCGCCTGAATGGCAAGAACATAGGTGATGATCTCGGAGGCGCGCTGTTCCCAGACGAAGGCTTCCTTGACCGGCATCATGCCGAGGGCGGTGTAGATGCGGTTCATCTCGTCAATTTCCTCCTTGTGGCGGAGCGGACGTATGGAAAAACCGCTCACCGGACGGCCGCTCTCTTTGTACCGGGAAAGGGCGAGGCGGTAAGTGTTGGAAGGATCGAGAAAGATTTTCTGCGGCGCGTGGTTCAGAAGGAGGTGTGGATCGACGAGGTAAAGAGCGATATCCCGCTGCTGTGGATCCTCGGCGAGGATCTCCTCGGCGAGGCTGGCGGGCGTGGGAAAGGTATCGCCGAAGAGGAGACGTCCCCAGCCGCACTGGAGAACCGTGCCGGGTTCGGTGACGAGAGCTTTCATGGCCGTTGATGCGATGGGTCGGGTTGTTTGTCGTGGGCTAGTCGATACCTTGATTTTGCAGCCAGCATTCGAGAAGGGCCAGCTGCCACAGCTTGGAACCGCGCAGGGGCGTGATGTGCGCCTCCGGATCGGCAAGGAGCTTTTCCACGTAATCCGACTGGAAAAGGCCGCGGCGGCGGGCGGTATCGTTGAGAAGGGTGTCCTTTGCCATGGCGAGGAAATCACCGCGCAGGTACTTGAGCGCGGGGACGGGGAAATAGCCTTTGGGCCGGTCAATTACCGCCGTTGGAATCACTTTGCGAGCGGCTTCCTTGAGGATGTATTTGCCGCCTGCGGCGATTTTCAATTCCGGGGGAACCTGCGCCGCGAATTCCACAACCTCGTGATCGAGAAAGGGAACGCGTGCCTCGAGACTGGCCGCCATGGTGTTGTTGTCGACGCGTTTGACGGGATCGTCAACAAGCATAACGAGCGTATCGAGGCGGAGGGCCTTGTCGATGGGCCGGTCTGCTCCGGGTTCGGAAAAATGGTGGGCGACGAAATCGCGCGCGAAATCCTCCTCCTGCAGGCGCTCCGCCACCGTCGCCTTGTACTCCGCGAAATCGCGGTCGAAAAAGACGCGGCTGTATTCGGCGAGGGGATCGCCGCTTTCGAGCAAAGGCGGGTACCAGTGGTATCCGCCGAAGATCTCGTCCGCTCCCTGTCCGCTCTGCACGACCTTCACGGACTTCGCCACTTCCTGCGAAAGGAGGTAGAACCCGACGTTGTCGTGGCTGACCATCGGTTCGGACATCTGTCCGATGCATTCGCGCAGGGCAGGGAGGGCCCGGCTCGAATCGATGGGCAGCTTGTGGTGCTTTGTTCCGAAGCGCTCGGCAATGACGTCGGAATACGCGAACTCGTCGCCGGCTTCGTCGCCCACGGTTTCAAACCCGATGGAAAAGGTTTCCACCTGCTGGCTGTCGTGTTCGGCGAGGAGCCCCACGATCAGGCTGGAATCGAGGCCCCCGGAAAGCAGGACCCCGACCGGGACGTCCGCGACAAGGCGCCGCCGCACCGCTTTCCGCATTACGGAG
>JAAAOD010000115.1 GCA_009908535.1 Verrucomicrobiota bacterium | reverse complement strand
CTTCCTCGCCTGCGTGCGCGAGCAGCGGGACCCGAAGGTCGGGGGGCATGAGGCCGCTTCCGCCCTCGAGGTCGCCATTCGTATCACGGAGGCGATCCGCGACCAGATCCTCGCCCGCGAGGGGACCATTGAGGAAGCGGGCCATGAAGGCTGAGGACGAAAAGGACCTCTCATCGCCCTCCGCCCACCGGCTTGCCCGCCTGATCGAAGACGATGCGGGCGGCGATGTCCTTTTCATCGCCGGGGAGCATTCCGGCGACCAGCACGCCTCGCGCGTGGCCCGTCGCCTGCGGGAGGTCTGTCCGCACTGGCGTATTGCCGCCGTCGGGGGACGCGAGCTGGAAAGGGCGGGGGCGCGGCTGCTCTACGACCTTACCCGCGATGCCGTCGTTGGCCTTGTCGAGGTCCTGCGCAACTACGGGCGGTTCCGGAACCTTTTCCATGCCCTCCTTGACTGGGTCGAGCACCACCGGCCCGCCGTAGTCGTCCTCGTCGATTATCCCGGTTTCAACCTGCGCTTTGCCGAGGCCCTCCGCAAGCGGGGCATCAGCCGCAAAGGCGGCGGCCATGTAGCGGTTTATCAATACGTCTCTCCGCAGATCTGGGCGTGGAAGGCCGGCCGCCGTTTCAAGATGGCCCGCAGCCTCGACGAACTCGGGGTGATTTTTCCCTTTGAAATCGATTGCTACGCGGACACGGAACTGCCGGTGCATTTCGTCGGACACCCCTTCGTGCGTCCCCATTACGCCAATCCGCTCCGCCACGACCCGGACGGGCCCGTCCTCCTTCTGCCGGGGAGTCGCCGCCAGGCCGTGGAACGCATCTTCCCGGTCATGCTGCAGGCTCTGGAGCGCCTCCGTGCGCGGGGCGAACACCGGCCCGCCGTCTGCCTCTATCCCGATGAAGCCATTCATGCGGTGCTGGAACAATGCCTGGGTCGGTTCTCCGAGGACTCCCTCGACCTTTCTCTCCGTTCCGTCGAAAGCGGAGTCGGCGCCGCGGCCGTGCTGACGAGCTCGGGAACGATGTCCCTCAACTGCGCCCTTGCCGGGATTCCGGGGGCCATTGTCTATCGCGCCCACCCCCTCACCGTCTGGATCGCTCGACGCCTTGTGAAAGTGGATTTCCTCGGGATCGCCAATCTCGTTCTCCGCCGGCAGCTTTATCCCGAGCATCTTCAGGAAGCGGCCCGACCGGACACCCTGGCCAGCGAACTCAAGCAGTGCCTCGACGATGCGGAGCGCCGGCAGCGATTTACCGAAGGGTCGAGGGAATTGCGTGGGCTCCTCGGCGCGGGCAGTTCCGCTCCGGTGGCGGAACGCCTGCGGGCCTTGGCAGAGAAGGGATAGAGGTCCGCGGGCTACCCGGCGAGTTGCCGCCAGAGCCGCTGCGCCCGTTCCCGCAGGGAGGCGCGGCACGCATCCACTTCCTGTTGTCGGCTGGCGAGATTTTCGTTGGCGATGGCGGCGAGGTCCTCGAGATTGTAGAGGTAGCAGGTGCCCATGCGATTGATGGCGGCGTCGATGTCGCGGGGAACGGCAAGGTCGATAAGAAAGATCGGGCGTTGCGGGCGCTTGCCGAGCGCGTTCCGCAGCTTCTCTTCGGTGAGAATGACCTCCGGTGCCGAGGTGGCGAAAATCGCGATGTCGATGTAGGGCAGGGATTCCTCCCAGGTGGAAAAGGGGATGACGAGGCCGTCGATTTCGCGCGAGAGGCTTTCGGCGCGTTCGGGCGTGCGGCTGGCAATGGAGATGCAGGCGACGCCGCGACTGCGGAAAGCCCTGGCAACCTCCCGGCCGACGTCCCCGGAACCGACGACGAGGGTGCGGCTGACTTTGAGCCGTCCGAAGATCCGCGTCGCCAGCTCCACGGCGACATTGCCCAAGCTGACCTGCCCCGAGGTAATGCCGGTTTCACTGCGCGCCCACTTGGCCGCCTGGAAAGCCTTCTGGAAAAGCCGGTGAAAGACACTCCCGACGTTGCCGGCCTGCACCGAATCCCCGTAGGCGTCCTTCATCTGCCCGAGGATCTGCGTTTCCCCGACCATCTGTGAATCGAGGCCCGAGGCGACGGCAAAGGCGTGCGCGACCGCTTCCTCGCCTTCAAAGGCGTAGGCGTACTCGAGAAAGGACCCGGACGGGAAGTGGTTCTGTTCCTCGAGAAAACCGGCAAGGGCGCCTTGCCAGTCCCCTTCGCTCGTCAGGGCGTATAGCTCGATCCGGTTGCAGGTGTTGAGGACGAGGCCTTCCCGGATCCCTTCGTGATCCCGCAAGCGCCGCTGCAAATGCCCGACCGCATCCACCCCGAGCGCCATCTTTTCCCGCACTTCGAGAGGCGTGCGTTGGTGGTTGCATCCGAGGACAACGAGGCGGGTATCTTCAGGCAACATCGCGGAGCACAAGGGGTCCGGGCCCGGGTCCTTCGATCGTCGAGAGGCCGGAGCGGTCCCGGTTGGCCTCGACGGGCCACAGGGTCAAAAGGGCGGCCACAAACAGGAAAATGCTGAGCATGGCCAGCCGCGTTCCATACAAAACATTGCGCAACCGGAGAAGAAGAACGATCAGGTAAGCGAGCCAGAGTGTCACCGTGGTGAGGAATTTCCAGGTCCCCACCTGCTCCGGGTGCCCCACCCAGTAGACCGCCCCGATCGCCACTGCTGATGTGAAGACCAGGCAGGCGGTGAGAAGGAGGCGGAAAAGAAGGGTGTCCATCTCCATGATGGAGGGAAGGAAGCGGAAAATGCCGTTGAAGCGCTTCGCCTTAAGGCTGTGATTCTGAAGCAGATACAGGGCCGAGAGGGCGCTCAGCAGGCCGAAAATGCCATAGCTGAAGACCGCGATGGCCGCGTGCGCCTCGATCCAGGGACTCGCCCCGAGAAGGGAGACCGACGGGGTTTCATCAATGCCGGGAAGCAGAAAGGCCACCGCACTGAGGAGGGCGGCAAGAGTCGCGCTGCTGGTGCCGAAGAGGGAGAGCCGGAAGACCTGCCCGGTGATCAGGTAGACGAGGACGACCGACCAGCTGACGAACTGGAAGATCTCGAAGAGGTTGCGCACCGGGCAGCAACCCGCTTCGAGGCCACGGAAATAAAGGCCGCCGCTCTGGAGCATCCAGCCGCCGAGAATGAGGAAGAAGTTCAGCGTGTGCACCGGCGGGTGCCGGTGGAGCACACGGAACAGGGTTACCCCGAGGGCGGCGAGGTAGGCGAGAGTGCCGAGGAAGAGGAGGATTGGGTGCGATTCAGCCATCAGGCAACGGGGACCGGCGCCTCCCGATGATTCCATTCCTGAACACGATCGCGCAGAAAGTCGATCCAGCGCTCATCCTCGTTCAGGCAGGGAATGAGGCCGAAGTCCTCGCCGCCGGCCTCTTTGAAGATCTCCCCGCCCTCGCCCGCGATTTCCTCCAGCGTCTCAAGGCAATCGGTGACAAAAGCCGGACAGACCACTCGCACCTTTTTGATCCCGGCGCGTCCCCATTCATCAAGGGTGCGGTCCGTGTAGGGGGTGAGCCACGGGTCCCGACCAAGACGGCTCTGGAAGGAGACAAAAGTGCGCTCCCGCTCGATGCCGAGGCGTTCAACGACTCCCTGCACCGTAGCGAAGCACTGGTGACGGTAACAGGTGGCGTGGGCCGGATTCGGCTTGTGGCAGCAATCCGTCCGGCAGAGGCAGTGCGCGTGGCTGGGGTCGGAGAGGCGCAAATGCCGTTCCGGAATTCCGTGAAAGCTGAAGAGCAGTTTCTCCGTGTCGTCCGGCAGGTTCTCCCGGATGGAGGCGGCCAGAATGTCGAGGTAATCCGGGTGGTCGTAGAAGGGCTGCTGGAACGTGATGTCGATCTCCGGACAGATTTCCCGCGCCTCTTCCTCCACTTTGACGACGACTGTTTCGTAACTCGACATGGCGTATTGCGGGTAGAGCGGGACACAGAAAACCTCGGTATGGCCGGCTTCCCGGATTTCACGCAGGACCTCCGGGATCGACGGATTCCCGTAGCGCATGGCGACGTAGACCGGCTCTTCCAGCCGCTCCCGCAGCAGGGCCGCCTGCCGCTCGCTGGTCACGATCAGGGGGGAACCCTCTTCCGTCCAGATTTCGCTGTAGGCCTCGGCGGACTTGCGGGGACGCGTGTTGAGGATGATGCCCGGGACGATCACCTTGCGGACAAAGGCCTTGTCGATGACCCGCGGGTCGGTGAGGAATTCGCGCAGGTAGGTCTTCACATCCTTCGGTTGGGTGGAAGCGGGCGAACCAAGGTTCACGAGCAAAACGGCTTTGGACATGGCTGGAAAGGTTGGCATTGGCCCCACCGCGTCAACTTCCGAGACGGGAATCAGGCGGGCGTGGTGATGGCGGAGGCCAGCTCGCGCCCGCTCACCGCGGCCGCTTCGATGCGCGGGCCATTGAAACCGTCGCCGGCCATGCCCAGCTGGAGATCCTCATCAAGGAAGAACGGCTTCCGGAACGGCTGCTTTTCCTTGTAGACGCGAACGGGATCGCTCATGCCCCATCGATGGCTGATCGCCTCCGTCACCTCGCCTTTGAGAAAAGGCTTGGCCGCCGCGCACATGACCGCGATGCGTTCCTCTTCCGGCTTGTCCCAGTAGGCCTTGGCGAATTTTGGCGAGCTGTGGATGGTGACGGTGCCAGGAACCGGGGAGACTCCCTTGACCGCGTTATCCCCGATCCACCGGAGAATGTCGTGGTTCAGGTCCATCGCGCCGGGATTGGCGATGCCTGCAGGTCCGTTCAGGACGGCCATCACGGTCAGGCAGCGCAGGTACTGGATGCGCTTCAGCTCCACTTCCTCGTCGTAATCGAGCTCGATCCCGGATTCATCGAGGAGGGCGAGGCTTTGCGGAACCGGCGGAGTGAGAATGAGCCAGTCGGCCTCGTAGGTCGTTGCCTCCTCGCTGCCGTAGGGCAGGGTGGTCACTTTCCAACCGCTTCCTCGACGCTCCACATGGGCCACCTTTTCGGACAGGCGAACATTCATGGTCCGTCCCAACTCCTTCGGCACCGACGTCATGCCCTCCACACCGACATAACGCATGTTCCGCAGCGGACCGATGTACCACTGCTGCACGAGTCCCTGCTCCAGCCAGGCTTCCACGTTCTGGCGAAAACTCAGTTCCCGCGTGGTCATGAACTGCGCCCCGGCGTCGAAGATGGCGTCCCCGATATTCTTGACGGCCATGCGACCGCCGAATCCCCGGCTTTTTTCGAGGATCGTGACCTCAAAATCGTACATGCGCAGGCGTTCCGCCGCCATCAGGCCGGCAATGCCGGCACCTACAATGATGCAGGAATCCTTCTTACTCATGAAATCTCCGCGTTGTCTTGATGCGATTGCTGGGGAGGATCGTCCATACCTTGTCGCCACTCTAATCCGATGCCGGTTCCTGGCCAGTCAATAACGTTACAGCGGCGCGACGGCCGCTTTCCATGGCGCTGTTGAGGGAAGGCAGTCCCCGGTGGTCGCCGGCGAGGAGCAGGCCGCGATCGACTTCGGAGGGGAGCTGCGGCGGCTGCAGGCTTTCCCGGAAGGGAAGGGCCCGGGGAATGTCGTAGCGCCGCAGCAGGCGCCAGTCTTCCACGCGATCCCCGAAAAGCCGTCGCAAGCCTTGCCGCACCTCCTCCTCCGCCGCCGGCTGGAGAAGATTGACGCTGGCGAGGTGGCGACCGGAGGGGGCGTAGGACGGCCGTACGGCGGAGGGAAAGGCGATGTGGTTGAGCGGCCGTAAGCCCGGGTCGTCCGGGCAGAGGTGGAGCCAGCGCCCTTGCGGAGGCAGCGCCGGAAGATCGAAATAAAAGGTCGTCGTTTTATGAAAGCCCGTTTCCGGCAGCCCGGGCAGGAGGCGGGCCGCTTCGGTTCCGTCCACCGCAAGAACAATGGCGGCCGCTTCCAGGCGTTTGCCGTCCGCCAGCTCTACGGCCCCCGGAGCGACCCGGTCGATTGGGGAAGCAAAGTGAAGGCGGTTCAGGGGAAGCGGTTTCGCGAGCTGTCGCGGAATCGCTTCCATTCCGCTCTCGGGCAGGCAGGCGGACCCCTCGCTGAAGTACTTGAAGGTCAGTTCCGTCATGCGGCTGGACACGCGCAGCTCCGGATCGAGCAGGATACCGCGGAAGAAGGGTTCGAGGAAGTGGTACCGAACCTTTCGGGAAAATCTTTTTGCCCGGAAAAGGTCCGCCGTCGATTGTTGCGGTTGCTCGAGAAGGGAGAAGCTGTCTTTACCGCGGGTCCGGAATTTCCATTTCGCGAGTCGCCAGAGATCGGGCACGGTCGCCGGGACGGGAAGGGAGACCATCGCCGCCGTCGGCTCGCGGAGCGGGTCCGCGAAGGTATGCCAACGGTTGCCGGAAAAGACCCGCGCTCCGGAGGGAAACGAGCCAAGGCGGAGCTCCGCGTAATCGAGCCGACGCCTCGCCTCCGGATAGGCCGACAAAAGGACCTGAAAGCCGCGGTCGAGAAGGAAGCCGTCGACCTCGTCGGTGCGGACGCGTCCGCCGGGGCCCTCCGCTTTCTCAAAAAGGTGCCAGTCGATGCCCGCTTCCTCGAGGAAACGGGCGCAGCTCAGGCCGGCGACACCGGCGCCGACAATGATGACCTGGCAATGCATCAGGAAAAGTGGGTCCGGACGGCTTTCACGAAACGCCGCACTTTGTCACGGTCCTTGGCCCCGTTTGCATCCTCCAGCCCGGTATGGCTGTCGGCGCCGGCAGGACGGACCCAGCGCAACGCGGAGGGAACATTATCCGGACCGAGCCCGCCCGCAAGGAGGAGCGGTCGATGCAGCGAAGCACGGAGGCGGCGGCTCGCTTCCCAGTCGTGGCATTTTCCGGTCGCCCCTTCCGCCCCGCTTTCCGGATCGAAGGTATCGGTGATGAAGGCCTCGATATGCGGCGCCCATGTCCGCGCCTTGCGCAAGAGCACCTCGATGGGTTCCCGCCCGATGACGAGGCTCTTGATCAGCTGCAGGCGGGGACGGGCCGCGCGCAGAGCCGCGATTTCCCGTGCTTCGATGTCCCCGTGCAGTTGCAGCCAGTCGACGGCCAGCTCGTCCGCCGCCCTCGCGAGTTCCCCGGCATCGGCAAGGTAGGTGATGAGGCAACAGCGGCCGGGAAATTTCCCGCTCAGCCACCCCGCGGCCGCCGGTTCAAGGTCGGGTTCGTGCACGGGCAGGTGCAGCGGCAGGCCGAGGAGATCCACGTCTTCCGCGAGCAGCATCCGGGCTTCATTCTCGTCCCGGACGCCGGCGACCTGGATCAGGCCGCGAGGGAAGCGATGGTGGAGATCCAGATCCATAAGCCAATGATCAGGAAAACGAGGGAAATGCCCGCATCCAGCCAGTTTTGGAGTTTCGGCCATGCCGTGCGGAAACCCGGACGGTCCGCGAGAATGGCCACCGTGGAAAACGCGATCAACTGCACGCCGATCATGGTGCCCCCGGCGAGGATCTTCGTTCCCAGCGGAATTTCCGGACCGAGGAGGACCGAGAACAGGCTCAGGAAAAAGAGCAGCGCCTTCACGTTGAGAAGATTGACGAGCAGTCCCTGCCGGAAACTGGGTTCGCTTCCCGGCGGTAGCTGGCTCATCCTTCCCGACGTTGATCGGCTGGCCAGCCATCCGGCGATGCCGAGATAGAGCAGATAGGCGCCTCCCGCGAGAGCGAGGAGGGCTTTCAGCTTCTCCGATTGCGCGATGAGATAGGAGATCCCGGCAAGGCCGAATCCGATATGGACGCTTACGCCGCTGAGAATGCCGAGGGTGGTGCGGATCGCCGCCATGCGTCCATGCCGCAGAGCGGTCCGCACCACGAGCAGGATGTCCGGCCCCGGGGAGAGACAGGCGAGAAGATGAACGGTCGCGACGGTGAGGAGCAGTTCCATTTCCGGAATTGCCGATGATCCTGCAAAGAAATCCTTGGAATCAAAGCCGAAACCCGCTCACTTGGGCCTCGATGAAAGCCCTCGGCATCGACGTCGGCGGAAGCGGGATCAAGGGAGCCATCGTGGACACCGCCACCGGTGCCTTTCTCAGCGACCGCGTGCGTATTCCCACCCCTCGCGGAATGCCGCCCGAGGCCATGCTCGGGACCCTCCTTGATTTCCGAAAGAGACTGAGCTGGGAGGCCGGACCCATCGGTATCGGTTTTCCCGGGGTCATCCGCGGCCAGACCATCCGTACTTCCGCCAATCTCGATGACCGGCTTGTTGGGGTTGCCCTCGCGAAGGACCTTGAAAACGCCTGCGGCGATCCGGTCTGCCTTTTCAACGATGCCGACGCCGCTGGCTTCGCCGAAATCCGCCTCGGGGCGGGGACCCCCTACGCCGAGCGCGGCACGGTGCTTCTGCTCACCATCGGGACCGGTATCGGCACCGTTCTCTTTCGCAACGGACACCTCTTGCCCAATCTCGAGCTCGGGCACGTCGAATTCAAGGGGGGCGACGCCGAGGAGTATGTCTCCGAGCACGCCCGTAAAAAGACCGAGATGTCATGGAAACGCTGGGGCAAACGCTTCGATCTCTTCCTCGCCTATCTCGATCGGCTCCTGTCGCCCGATCTCATCATTCTCGGTGGCGGAGGGGTGAAGAAGCCGGAGAAGTTCGAGGCTTACCTGCGGAAGGAACTGCCCCTCGTCTTCGCCCGCTTCGGCAATCGCGCCGGCATCATCGGCGCCGCCATCGCCGCCTCCGACCTTGCCGCCGGGACCGCTGAGTTGCCCTGAGTCCGACGTGAGCCGCGGCCAAAGTCTCACAATTTCGGCTACTTCTTTGGGGCGACGGGCCAAACTCTCACGCCTTCGACTACCCGCTTATGAGAGGCCGGGGGGGACTTATGAAAATCCGAATCGAGAGGGTCTTGAGGGTCCGGAGCTGTTGTTGCTGCGGTGGACCGTCAAAGAGATTAGTCGCCATATACCCGATACGGTGACGGCCCTTCGCCCCCCACAGCCACGTTAATTTCCGCCCTGCATATCGTTGCCATGCTCGAAATCGCTAGCGGGTCTCGGCAGGCGATTTTTGAACTGGAAGGAAGGGTCCGAGACCCGATCCCGAAAGCGATCCTGAGACCCGGTGTATAAACTAATTGATCGGCGGAGTAATAATTCCCCGCTACAGGCTCGGCTGGTCCTCCCGCATCAGGCGGAGGATCTTCTGCCCGTAGATCTGCTTGAGCATCTTGCGGCGGTGCGCCACCGCCAGCTGGAAGGCCTTCTTCTCGCCGTACTTCCGGATCGAAAAGGAGGTGCAACGCTGCACGCCCGGTTCGGGGCGCCATGAGACCGAGTAGCAGTCGCTGAGGCGCCCCTTGGCTCCCTTTTTTGTCGTCCGGCAGACGCCGAGGACGCCCGTGGAATTGCGGCTGTCGCGGTAGACGACCCGCCGCGCGCGCGGTTCCCTGGGCGTCTGTTCCAGCTCGTCGTGGAGCCGGTCGCGGAAGGCCCGCGCCGCCTCCAGGGCCGCCTCCCGGCCACCGCATTTGCGATCACTGAAGAGGCGGGAAAAGGTCTTTCCGTTGCGGTAGCCGCGCACAAACCAGCCATGCGTGGAATTCGCATCAATGCGGCTGATTCCTTTCTCTCTTGCAGAAGATGGTTCCGAACCCATAGCCAAGTGTTGGAAGAGATAAGGGGACGAACGCGCGGCAGGCAATAAAAATCTTACCTGAAGACCGTTAGCTCACGCACCACGGCGGCCAGGTCGTACCCGGATTCCTCATACAAGGCCAGTTGACGCTCCGCGCCGGAAGGGGCGTTGACCATGGAGATGACATGGTTGAGGGCCTGCGTGCAGTGGAGCCGCTCCGCGTAGGGTTTCAGCTTCTCGTAGAGGAAAAACACCATATCCCGCACAGGAATGGTGGAATGGGTGACGGGGTCGATCAGTTCCGCCTGCAGTCCGTAGCGGGCGGCCTTCCACTTGTTTTGCCGTACAACGATGGGGTGGATGTCGTATTGATAGACGCCCTCCTCGATCTGGTCGCCGAGGGCGCAGACAAGGCACTGCGTGAGCGCGACAAGGGCGAGGGTGTCCTCGAGGTTCTGCGGCAGGTCGCATATCCGGACCTCCACCGTGCCGAAGCGCGGATGCGGGCGGACATCCCACCAGATTTCCTGAATGCTGTTGAGGAAGCCGCTTTGCAGTGACTGGTTCACGACCCAGCAATACTCGCTGTAGTTGCGCAGAAAGGGGGGCGATCCGGCGGCCGGCAGCTGTTCCATGATCTTGATCCGCTGCGATTGGAGTCCAGTCTTCCGTCCCACCCAGAAGGGGCTGTTCACGGAGAGGGCGAGCAGGGTGGAGAGGTAGCGCATGAGGCGGTCGACCACCATGACCGCCTTGTCACCCGAATCCACGCCGACATGGACATGCATCCCGAAAGTGACGATGCGCCGCGCGGTGTCCTGCATCAGTTCCACCAGCTTCAGGTAGCGTTCCTTCGGCGTGATCTCCTGGTCCATCCAGGTGGAGAAGGGGTGCGAGCCCGCCCAGAGGACCCCTGTCCCGTGCTTCCGCGCGGCGGCGTAAAGGCGGTCGAGCTTGCGCGTAAGGTCCTCGCGGACTTCGTCGACACTGCTGCACACGCCGGTGTTGATCTCGACGTAGCTCTGCATCAGCTCCGGCTTGATCCACGCCTGTTCCCCGCCGACCTCCTCGAGGATATCGAGAATCGCACTTTTCAGGCCAAACTTTTTTGCGTCGACGAGTTGCAGCTCCAGCTCCACCCCGAGCGTGGGGGTTGAATTGCTTTTGAAGTGGAGATAGGCCTCGCGTTCGCGGTCAGGGTGGGGGAAGGGAGGAATCGGCATGCAGTCGGAAAGGGCTTGGGGTGCTCAGGTCGTGGGAGTCTCGCTCCATGCGAGGGCATAAAGGGAACGGGCGAGGGCTTTGGCGCCGAAGGGCAGAGCCGCCTCATTGATATCGAACTTTGGGGAATGCAGGTGGTGCACCGGCTGCAGGGGGGTGCCGACCCCGAGCCGGAGCAGGCAACCGGGGCAATGGCGGAGATACCACGCGAAGTCCTCGCCGCCCATGCTCGGAAGCTCGATGCGGACAAGGCCGCCGGGGCCGAGGAGACTTTCCATGGAGGCGGTGCAGCGGTCGGTAAGGAGGGGATCGTTGGTGACCGGCGGCACCGAGTAGGCGATGGAAAAATGGGCGTGCACCTGACAGGCCTGCGCAGTAGCGTCGGTAATTTCCCGCAGCTGCTGGCGGGCTCGCTTCGCTTCGGCGGCATCGGGACAGCGGATCGTTCCGCGCAACTGCACGGACTCCGGAATGACATTCGGGTTGATGCCGCCCTGAATGACGCCGAAGGAGAGGACGAGCGGCACGCGGGCGTCGCCGCCGCGCGGGATTTGCGCATAGGCGGCCTGGACCAGCTGGGCGGCAGCGGCGATGGGATCCCGCGTGGTGTGGGGTCTTGCCCCGTGACCGCCAACTCCCTCGAGGAGGATGTCGAATTCCTCCGCGCAGGCTGTCAGCGGCCCATGTCGCCAGCCGATCTGGCCGGCGTGCAGGGTGGGGTCGACATGCAGCGCAAGGATCGCCTCCACGTTCTCAAGCGCGTTGGCTTCGATGAATTCGCGTGCCCCCGTGGCGGTTTCCTCCGCCGGTTGGAAAAGACAGCGGAAGGCGAGGTCCTCCGGAAAGAGGCCGCAGTTTTGCGCGAGGGTTTTCAAGGCCCCCCAGGCCATGGCGGTGTGGGCATCGTGGCCGCAGGCATGCATGAGGTTGCTCTCGCGCGAGCGGTAGGTGACGGTCTTTTCATCCTGGAGGCGGAGGGCGTCGATGTCGGCCCGGAAGGCAAGACGGCGCCGGGCCCGTGGCCGCGGGAAGTCGACGATCAGGCCCCGGCCTTCCGGACCCAGCCGGTACTCCACCCCCGGAAGCTCGCTGATGCGGTCGACAAGATAGGCGGAGGTGCGGAACTCCTCACCGGAAGGTTCCGGATGCGCGTGCAGGTAACGGCGCATCTCCCGGATCTCGTCCGCACATTGGTCAACGCTCTTGTCGATTTGCGAAAAACCGGCCTGCCATTCCGCCATGCCGAAACGGTAGCGGCTGCGCGTGCCGGGGAGCCAGCTTTTTTATTTTCCACCGCCCTGTTTCCGGGATCAGGGGTCGGACATGGAAAAGCGGCTCCACAGTGAATTGTCATAGGGAGCCAGCTGAAACCAGCCCTCATAGGCAGCGTTGGCAAGGACGTACCCGATGTCCGGCCGGTACAGCCACAAGGCCTCGCGCGCATTCCCCGCGACGACAAAGTACCATCGGTTGCCGAGGTAGATCCACGGATAGGCACCGAGGTAGGCCCAGCCCATGAAAGGGCTGTAACCCCATGCCGGATTGGAGGCGCCTTTCAACCATCCGAGAACCCCGTCCTCCGACCACTCCTCGGGGCGTACCACAGGACCATCGGAGTTCCGGATAAGCAGTTCCCGGACCGGCCCCCAGGCGAGGGGAACGCCGCCGAAGGCAATGTCGCGGGCTTGTAGATACAGGTGGTCGGCGGTGGAGAAGGTCAGGCGGTGGGGTTGGCCCGCCCCGACAAGCGGATGCGCCTCGATGGTCTCGATCGGGAGTAATCCTTCGAGGGAAATATCGTCAATGGCCCATCCGAATTCCGGGCCCGTCTGGTTGTAGTAGTTTCCGGTTTCCTTGGTATACCGGAGGCGAAGAAGCACCACCTGGTCCCGGTACGCGCTAAGATCGGCCCGGATGCCGGTGAAGCCGTCGCTTTGGGTGGCTTCCTTCGTACCCCGTTGACGCCAGACCTCCCTCCAGCCCCCCTCCGTTCCGGACGGATTGACTTCGATGACCGCGGCCTGGCTTTCGGTCGCGTAGCCGAGGGAACTTTGCAGCAGGAGGGCTGGCACCTGCCCGGTGACAAGATACTCCCCTGGCAGCATGAGAATCTGGTCTTCGGGACGCGGCATGACGAGATGGAACGCATGGCCGCCGTTGGCGACGCGATCCCTTTGGCGCGGCTCGTACCCCGGGCTCAGGGAGCGGACGAGAGGAAGCGGCAGAGCTTCCGCACCGTAAAAGGGAGGCGGTCCGCCCATGCGGAGGATGCGCAGCTCGGAGGCCTCCGCCCACGGGCGCGAGGTCACCGAAAAGCTTCCCACTTCGCCCGTCAGCAGTTCCTCGGGACCCTCCAGAGCCGTCGGCGTCTCGCCCGGACCCGGTTGCGCGGGATCAAAAACGGTCACCTCGTACGAAAACGAACGCGTCGCCGAACCGACCTTAACATTGGCGACGGTGATGGCGACGGTTTCATCTTCGTCCGGTGTAGGCCAGGGATGGCTCGTTCGGGGATCGAAGCCTTCAGGGACCCAGACAAGCGTGGGCTCGCCAATCTGCGAGGAGGCGGGGGAGAGGGACTCCTTTGCCACCTCGACCGGTGTTCCCTCCACCCGCATCGTGACCTCCGCCGCCGAGAAATCCGCTCCCGGATAGGAAAGCGACCAACGGGCGAAGACGAGATCCGACGGCACGTGACCGGGAGGAGGCCATGCCACGAAGTCATCCCTTGTCGGGGGCCGTTCCTCGCGCTGGTTGGGTGTTCCAATGACATAAATTGCGTTGGTGGTTCCGAACCCGGAATTCCCTTCGCCGGGAGCGTCGCCGGCCCCCATCTCCCGGGTCTGCGGATAGAGCAGCCAGCGCCGGTGCCCGACCCAATGGTTCGACGGTCCGTAATCATTGATATAATCCGTCACCGCACGCGGACCCTGGACGCCGTAACCAATATTGCTGCGCGCGGTGGCTTCCGCCGCCTCGTCCGTGAAAAAGGTCCATGTCGTGGGAGGACGGTGAGGGTCCACCTCAGGATCCTCATCCGGCTGCCAGTTGACGCTCAAGAGGAACGCGGCCGCCTGCGCCCTCGCTGACAGGGCTTCCGTCAGCGTCACGTCCGCCGGAACCCCCGCCATCGAGCGAAAGAAGTTGATCCTTGTTTCCACCGCCGCCAGCCATTCCCGGGACAGCCTCCCCGCGTTCCCTTCCGCGTAACTGCCGGTCCATCCCATTTCCAGGCCCGCGGGCACCGGATAAGCCGCCGTGTAAAAATCCCTTACCTTCCAACGGTTTTCGAGGGAAAAATGCGCCTGCGCCGATCCTGCGTTGGCGGCGCACGCTGCCGTCGCAAGAAGAAGGAGGCGTGCTGTTGCTGCTGCTGCCATGTCTTCCTTGACCTCTGCCCGCTATCGTTCTTGCTCTCCAAGCAGTGGCGACCGCCGCTGAGGATGACTCGATTAATTTACTAACTATTCATGTTCAAGTTCATGTCCAAAGAAGATCACTTACGCCGGCTCATCGGGTTCGATGCGCAGTCGGGAAGGGCCAGTGGTCCGCCTCCCCACGCCGTTGAGCGGATCAACCTGACGCTCTCCGCCCTCGGGGAGCCCATTTTCGGGAAGACCGGGGAATCCTCGGTCCTCAATATTGGCGAAAACCTCCTTGCCCATTTTCGCGCCAAGAACCGTATGCTGCAAGGCGGTCTGCGGCCACCGGTGGATCTGCGTATCGAAAAATTCCTGCACCGTTACTTCGAGGGGGAGGAGGGCGCGGAGGGTCTCCGCCTTCCAGGCAGTACCTTCCACCTTTCGCAGCACGGGATCGGCCGTGCGCTTTCCCTCCCGCCGG
This sequence comes from Verrucomicrobiota bacterium, assembly GCA_009908535.1. Classification (GTDB taxonomy): domain Bacteria; phylum Verrucomicrobiota; class Verrucomicrobiia; order Opitutales; family Oceanipulchritudinaceae; genus Oceanipulchritudo. The sequence continues at coordinate 6,809 of JAAAOD010000115.1, read as the reverse complement.
ACAAGGACAGCTTCCAGTCCGAAATCATCGAGTCCTTCCGGGTCGCGAACGGGGTCCTTCATAACCCGCGTAGTGACCGCCGCACGACAATGGGGGTCTTTCACGTTGCCGAAGGGGGCCTTCCCATTCCGGAGGACAAGAAGGCGGTGCCCCGGAGGACCTTTCTGCGTCTCCTGCAGGCGGCCCTGCAACCGCCTCGGGATCTCCTGCGCCTGCCGTTCACCTCGAGCCAGGAGGACGAGGCGCATCTCTGGGTGTCCCTGCTTCTGCGGCCCGTGATCTGTCCGGAGGTCGCGGACCTCGTCGAAGAGAAGAGCATGGAAGTCCGTTTTTTTGCTCCTGGGAGTATGGTGGCGAATCTCGACTTTGTCGAATCGATCTTCGGCAACGCCGGCGATCCCTTTCTTCCCGAGAACGACGCCGGTCTCGATCTGGACCACTGGAGCGGTCACACCGGCTGTGTCATCCTCGCGCCGCACCTGCCCACTTTCACGAAGAAGGAAGTGGGCCTTCCGCCGGTGGACGAAGCCACCGAGCGCCAGAAGCGGGACGGCATGTGCTGGGAAAAGGAAGACGAGCTCTACAACGACGGCGGAGCCTTCAAGTTGACCGCCCGGACCGAGGAGGGGGTCGTCGTCACGATGATTTCCGATAATTACTTCGGCTACTGCAAAAAGGAAATCAAGACCCAGATCAGCTTTGCCGCCAACCTCTTCGGGGTAGTGGAAGAGGAACACGCCGGGGGTACTCTCGCCTTCACCTCCTACGACCTCGGGGAGGATTTCCGGCTCTCCGAATACATCGACGAAAGCGACTACACCTTTGACGAAGTGATCCGCAACTACGGCGACCGCATGGTGCTGAAAGAGGAAGGGTACGGGGTGGACAAAGAGTTCCCGGATCTCCTCTACCTACCGGAAGGCGCCCGCTTTTCTCTTCCTGAACAGTCCATTCTCTGGCAACGGGAAGGCCGCGAGGCGCGGATCAAACTGCTGGCGGGAAAAACCTATCTTCTGCCCTTTGGCTACAAGGTCAGGCTGGTGAAACCGGCGACCGGACGCCGCTGGCGCCTTATTGGTACCATGCCGGAGGCGACAAACTGCCACAAGCCCTGCACGGTCAGCGGGGGCGGTAAATCGGAGATTTCCAAGTCCATCGGCGACGCCATCATCAATGCGCCTTTCTACGTCCAGGACCTCAAGGAAGACCTGGATGCGGCCGAGAAGATTCTCAAGGGCAACTACGGCCACCGCTTCAAGGATACCTCCCGCAACCGCGACCAGAGCCGACCCTTACTCGGGCCGAAGCGTTCCCTCGGGTCGGTGATCAAGTTGCTGACGCCCAGCGACGAATATACCAGGGAGTACAATGATTTTCTGCGCCGGATCCCGACGCACGTGAAGGAACTCGTCCTCCTCGTGAAGCGCTTCTACAAGCCGGAGTGGGGGGATGCCTGGAAGGAGCGGTTCTCCGTCGATATCATCAACGGCATTCCCGGGCACGAGCTCAAGCATAACGACCGCTCCATTGTCACGAGCTACCTCCGCCTCGGTTACGATCAGGACGGCTCGTGGCGCGTCTTCAGCCTGCGCAAGGACTTTTTCCCGGCCGACAAGCTGCAGACCGAGGACGACATCACCGCTTCCGTGGTGGTGCCGTGGAAGTGGATTGCCGGAAAGCCCGGGAAGGCGCAGGGGGGCGCCAGCGCCAAGGTGGTGCGCAATTGCGAGTACCGGCTCTTCCAGCGTCCCGACGACGCCGTTATCCGGGGATATGATGCCAAGACGGAGGAGGACATGTCCGCCTGCAACAACTTCTTTTCCAATTACCACGCCCTCACCCGGGAAGAGGCGCACGAGTTGCTGGAGGATGCGGTGCACTTTGATGAGTACACCGAACCGGTGAAACGGGTTTTGCGGGAATTTGTCGCCCATCCCGACCGGAATCCGGCCTACCTTGTCGTTCCCTCGCATCCGCGTATCGTGGACGGGAAGCCGACGAAAAATCCGCGCTATCTGCAGAACCGGCCCACCCTCGAAGATCCACAATCCAACTACATCGCGGAGATGGGGGCGCGGCTCCGGCGCAGGATCAAGGCGGACGAAAAGGTCCTCTATCCGGTCAACGGGCTGCTGCCCGGGCGCCGCAACAATCCGCCGGACGGGCCCGTGCGGTCGCTTGCGGTCTTCAATCCGATCCATTACCTGCCTTTGCCGGAGGCCTTCATGGAGTTCACCTCCAGCATGACGGGGAAGAGCCCGTCGACGACCGGGGCCGGCTCGGAAGGAGCGCTTACCAAGGCTCCTTTCAATGCCCTCCTTCCCATCACGGACCTGAACAACGCCCTCGTGGCGGCGGCCCTGACGGGACTGAAACCGTACATCACTGCCGCCGGCTACATCGGCCCGAACTTCCGCGTCGACCACGACATCAGCCTGCTGGTGCCGGAATTATGGTGCCGCATGAAGAAGTTCGAGCGCAATCCCGACTGGTTGCGCGAAAAGGGATTCCTTGAGCCGGTTCCGGAATTGGAATTCGAGGGGAAGCCCCTGCCCACCGGCATTCTCGGCTACCGCATCAACCAGCTCTTCGTGAATTACTTCCTCGGCCGGATCTTCACCAGTCCGGAGATGCTTTTCGACGAGGACATGTTGCAGCCGGAAAAGCAGGACCTCGCCATTTTTGCGGACGGTCTCGACAACATGATGACGACGCATCGGAAGGTGGCCGGCAACTACTTCCGCGACGGCAGCATCGAGCTGGCCTGTCCGCCCTTGAAGGCCCTGCTCCACATCATGCGTGACGGCGCGTGGGAGGGCAAGGGCCTGTCGGATCCGGAGGTACGCGCCCTTTTCGATCCGGAAGCCATCCTCCAAAGCGACTGGTACCGCGAGCGCATTGCGAGTAAGCAGGCCCGTGACATCGGGCACTGGCAGCGGATGCTCACCTATCTCAAGGACAACGGACACGCGCACTCCGAAATCGAGGCCTTGCGCATGGCGGCGGAAGAGCGCCTCCAGAAGTGCCAAGGGGACGATTACCACGCCATGCTGCAGGGTACCATTGGGCGGGAAATAAAACTGCACCCCTGCCTCGATTAACTGGTGCGGCCCCGCCTGCCAGCGGAGTGGGAGCCCCATGCCGCCGTCTGGACGGCATGGCCCAGCCATCCCGTGTATTGGGGAGATGCCTACACGGCTGCCTGCGGGGAAATGGCCCGGTTCCTCAAGGCCCTTTCCGAGCCGGTGCACGGTTGCGCTGTGCCGGAGAGGGTCGAGGTCTGGGCCGACGGGGCTGCCGCCATGGCGGCGGCGGTGAAAAGCGTTGCCGGAGAACGGATTCGCTGGGTGGAAGCTTCCTTCGGGGACATCTGGTTCCGGGACATCGCGCCTGTTGTCGTCACAGGCCCCGATGGGCGACAGCAGGCCCGCTGCCTGCGTCATAACGGCTGGGGGGAGAAGTACCGCATGCCCGGGGACGGGAGTGTGGCCGCGCGCATGGTCGCCCGCCATCGGCTTCCGGCGCGTTTCCTTTCCCTCACCGGCGAGGGCGGCGGGCTGGAGGGCAACGGGGAAGGGGTCTTCATCACGACGCGTAGTTGTTTCCTTAATACAAATCGGAACCCCGGCGCAAAGGAAAGCCTGGTGGAGGAAATTCTGCGCCGCGAGTTCGGCGCGGAGACGGTTCTCTGGCTGGAGGACGGCCTCGTTAACGACCATACCGACGGGCATGTCGACAACCTCGCCCGGTTTGTGGATTCACGCACCGTTGTCTGCCAGCACCCGAGCGGGGCGGACGATCCGAACCGGGAGCGGTTGCGGGAAATCGCGGCGGCGCTGCGGAAGTTCCGCCTGCCCTCCGGCGCCCGGCTGGAAGTGGCGGAAATTCCCTCGCCGGGAAAAGTCCCTTACGAGGATGGCACGGCGGCGCCGGCCAGTCACATCAACTTCTACATCGCCAATCACCGGGTCCTCGTCCCCTGTTACGGTGGAGAAGAGGAGGAGAAGGCCCTCACGATCCTGCAAGAGCTTTTCCCGACCCGTCAGGTGGTCGGTCTGCCCGCCCGTTCTCTCCTTGCCGGGGGGGGCGCCTTTCATTGCGTAACGCAGCAGGTTCCGCGGAAAGGGTAGGGGTCGCGGGGGCGGGGCTGCGCCCCGCTCAATACAGGCGCCATGCGGCGGTACGCGCGCGGAAGCGCCGGCAGTAGGCTTGCCAGTCTTGCAGGAGCGCGGGGATGTCGATCCCCGCGCCCTCTTGTATCAACTGATCCAATACGCGGGAATCGCCGACGTGCTTGTTGAAGAGGCTCCGCTGCGAGGCGGAAGCGCCCGTGAAGGGGTTCCGCGGCGACCAGACACAGGCGAGGGCCATCATATGCAGGGACAATTCGGTGGGGCGCAGAGCGTTGAAATCGGTCACCTTGGTGAAGACCGCCCGACGGGCCTGGCCCCGGTGCTGAAATTTCATGACGGGAAATTGCATTCCCCGGACGGAGCGGCGCGTGAGGGCGGCGGAGATGGCTTCCGGCGACCTGCCCGGGAACTGGAGGAGGCGGAAGGGCAGCCGCGTCCCGTAGCCGTGTGCAAAGCCCCCCAGCTGGGCCCCGAGACCGGTCATTGGATAGCCGAGGACGGCGGACAGATTGGGGATGGCGGGCGAAGTGGGCACCCACCGCAGGCCGGTTTCCGGCCACATCATGGACCGTCGCCAGCCCGTCATGGGGATGATGCGGAGGCGGCCGCGGCGACGCGTCCTGTCGTCGATTTCCATGACACCGGGTTCTGCCTGCGCCAAGCGCGCGAGTTCCCCGATGGTGAGTCCATGCACATAGGGAACCGGGAAGGCGCCGACGTAGCTTTCCCAGCGGTCCTCCAGCGGCGGCCCGTCGATTTTCAGGCCGCCGAGGGGATTGGGCCGGTCGAGGACAAGCGCCTCCTTTCCGGCCTTGAAGAGTTCCTCGAGGACATAGCGCATGCAGCTCACGTAGGTGTAGCTGCGGGAACCGATATCCTGCAGATCGACCACCATGACATCGATCTGCTCGAGCATGGCCGCGGTGGGCCGGCGGTATTTTCCGTACAGGGAATAGACGGGCAGGCCGGTGCGCTCATCGCGACGGTCAAGAACCGGCACGTTGGCCTTTTCATCGCCATACAAGCCATGTTCCGGGCCGAAGAGGGCGCGCAGGCGGACGTTGGCGGAGCGGTGCAGCAGATCAATGGTCGACACGCCGTACCGGTTGACGCCCGCGGGATGGGTAAGGAGCCCGACCCGTTTGCCGCGCAAGGCGGTGAAGTCGTCGCCGAGGAGATTGTCAATGCCGAGGCTTATGGAGGCGGTGCGGGCGGAGGCGGTCCCCGCGGAAGCGGGCAGAACCGTTGCCGCGCCGGCGAGAGCGAGGGCCTTGAGGAAACGCCGTCGGGTCGCGGTGGGATCAGGAATCGGAGGAGGCACGGTTGCGTCGTTGGAGGTCGCGGAGGCGTTGGTAGGAGAGGTTCACCTCGTAGGCGGCGATTTTGTAGATGACGGCGCCAGCGGTGGCAAGGAAGGAGCCAAGGACAATTCCGCCGAGGGACGTGACCAGCCAGACCCTGGCAAGGTAGCCAAGGTTGAGGAACAGTCGTTCGGAATGGAGGGCGGAAAGGAAGGCGTTCATTTCCTCGAAGTTGAGGGGGGGCAGGTCCATGCCGAAAAGATTCAGGCAGGCCCGTCCCACCTGATAGCCGGTGAGGTAGACCGGGACGACCGTTACCGGATTGCTGATGAACTGCAGGCCGACGAGAACGGGGAGGTTGGCGCGGACGAGGAGAGCGAGCAGAGCGGAGAGCGGAAGCTGCACGCCGTAGAGGGGCAGGAGGGCCAGAATGCAGCCGGCGTACAATGCCGGCACGACCGCTTTGACGCGGAAACTCCACAGGTAGAGCCGCTTCCGCGCGGCACGGGCAAACCACTTCAGCCCCGGATAGCGATGAACATTAGACCGCCGGGGAAGAAATCGCAGAATGCGCTTGGTACGGGCAATTCGCTCGTGCCGCCGCTGGCGCAATCGTCGCTCTTCCTCCTGCATTCAAGGTAGGGCCATACGGATGCCGCCAGCGCGGGTCAACGCGCGTCCCTAAAAATCGACGCCACCGTCTCGGCGATGGCCTCCCGCGTTCTCGCCATGGCCTCGGCAAGCGGTTCCTCCGGGCCGGAGAGCGGGGACACCTGCAGCGCAAGGCCGCGAAACTCCCTGGCAAGGGATGCAGCCACCTTGTCGTCAACGGCACCGGCGAGGAAATGAACGCGGGCTCCCTCCGGAATCATCCGCAGGAGGGCGATGGGCCCCTTCCCGGACAGGGAGCTTTCATCAAGACGGCCCTCGCCGGTGAAAACGACTTCGGCCGCCGCCGCTTTCTCGGAAAGGCGCAGGCAATCGGCGACGAGACCGAAACCCTCGACGAAGCGGCAGTCGGGCAGGGCGTGGCGCAGGGCGAACCCGATCCCCCCGGCGGCCCCCGTTCCGGGTTCGGCGAGATGGTCCTCCCATGAAGCCGGATCCCGCCCATAGAGCCCGAGAATCCGGGTGCCCATACGGCGCATGGAGCGTTCGAGGCGGTCCGCGTCCGCGGGCCGGAGGCCTTTCTGCGGACCGTAGACCCGGGTGGCCCCGCCTTCGCCCAGAAGCGGATTGCTGACATCGCAGGCCACGCGAACGGGCGGGAATGTCGTTAATTTGTGACTACTGGAACCGACGGAGGAAATCTCCTTGAACTTTGCCGGAACGACCTCCGTAACCGGTTGAAGGGAGCGGTCGTAAAAGAGAATGC
>JAAAOD010000058.1 GCA_009908535.1 Verrucomicrobiota bacterium | reverse complement strand
CGGCACCGCCTTCTTCAAGGCCACGCATCCCCAGGCCTTTTTCCGGGCCATTCAGGAACCGGAAGAGGATTGAAAAGGCGGAGGCGACCGCACCGCCCTCGCCCCTATCAATCGATCCCTTCCCGGAAGGTCTCCGCAGCGACGCAACCGCGCTTGCCCGGCTCGATATCGATAAGCACGCCCCAGAGCTGCACATTGTCCTCCGCGACGGTGAAGCGGCGCGGCATGCCGTCGAGGAAGCGACCGAGAATGGGGGCGACCTCGCGCCCGAGAACACTGTCGTACGGGCCGCACATCCCGGCGTCGCTCAGGTAGGCGGTTCCACGCGGCAGGCGGCGCAGATCGGCGGTCGGCATGTGCGTATGCGTTCCGATGACCGCGGCGACACGCCCATCGAGGTACCATCCCATGGCCACTTTTTCCGAGGTCGTCTCGGCGTGCATCTCGACAAAGATCGCCTCCGCCTTGCCGCGGAGGTCCTCGAGAAGATCCTCCATCATGGGGAATCCGGGGCGTGTCGGGATCTTGATGAGCTGCTGTCCCAGGACGGTGAGCACGGCGAGCCGGAAGTCGCCGTGGGTCAGGATCAACCGAGGCGCCCCCGGACAGCCGGGCAGCAGATTCACCGGGCGGCAGACGAAAGGCAGTTGGTCGATCGCCTTGTCAAAGCCGCGCTGGTCCCAGCAATGATCGCCAAGGGTGATGCCGTCGACGCCCGCCTCATGGAGCTGCCGGGCGATCTCCCCGGTGATGCCGGCACCGCCGGCGGCGTTTTCCCCGTTGGCGATGACCAGATCCGCCCCCGTCTCTTTCCGGATCCTCCCGATGCGCTCCTGTACGGCCTCGCGACCGGCGCGACCGACAATGTCCCCCAGAAAAAGAATCCGTTTCATGGCCGGCTATTGAGCAGGCCCGCCGCTCTTCGGCAATGCCCGATTCCGCGCCGGCCGGAAAGGTCCGCCGTCGTCACGGGAATTTTTCAGAATTCCGCCTTGCCATTTGCCCTGACGATTCCATAACGCGATGCCCACACCACGAGACGAACTATTATTTTCCCTTAACCACCTGTGAACGGACCTACGCACAACGCTCTGCTTTCCCTTGTCGTCGAGCACGTCGTCGTAGTCCTTGTCGTCGTCTCCTGAGGCGGGCCTTTTCGTTTTCGCCCGCCTGTGCTCCGCTTTCCATGAAATCGGCAACCTGAACGCGTACTCAACCCATGAACACCACCACAGCCAACGCCACCAAGGAAACGCCCCGCGCCGCCGCGACCACCGCGCTCGGCAAGGGACCGGTCAAGGGAGCGGACCTGCTCGTCCACTGCCTCGAGCGCGAACAGGTCGACGTGCTTTTCGCCTATCCCGGGGGCGCCTCCATGGAGATCCACCAGAGCCTCGTCCGTAGTGGAAAAATCCGTACCATCCTCCCGCGGCATGAACAGGGCTGCGGCTTCATGGCTCACGGCTACGGTCGCACCACCGGCCGCGCGGGGGTCTGCATGGCGACCAGCGGGCCGGGGGCCACCAATCTCGTCACCTGCATCGCCGACGCGCAGATGGATTCCATTCCCCTCGTTGCCATCACCGGTCAGGTAAAACAGGAATTCATCGGCAAGAACGCTTTCCAGGAGACGGACGTCTACGGCATCACCCTGCCGATCGTGAAACATTCCTACCTCGTCCTTAACGTGAAGGACATTCCGCGGATCGTGAAGGAGGCCTTCACCATCGCGCAGAGCGGCCGGCCGGGTCCGGTCGTCATCGACATCACCAAGGACGTCCAGCAGACGACCATCGAGGGGGATGAACTGGAGGAAGCCCTCGCCGCCGAGCCCGACCTGCCGGGATACTCGACCCCGCCGCAGGCGGGCGACGAGGAACTGATCGCCATTCTCGAGGAGTGCGCGAAGGCCGACCGTCCGGTCATTTATTTCGGGGGCGGCATCGTCAGCGCCAATGCGAGCGAGGAACTGAAGGAATTCGCCGAGCTCACCGGCTTCCCCGTCACCTCGACCCTGATGGGGCTTGGCGGTTTCGACGAAAAGCATCCGCAAAGCCTGCGCTGGTTCGGGATGCACGGCTGCGTCGCCGGCAACTGGGCGGTTTGTGAAAGCTCCTTGCTGCTCACCTTCGGCGCCCGTTTCGACGACCGCATCACCGGGGCCATCGCGAAGTTCGCTCCGGAAGCGACCATCGTCCATATCGACATCGACAAGTCCGAACACAACAAGAACAAGGTCGTCGACTATCCCGTCCACAGCGACATCAAGTATGCCCTCGGGCGGCTCTGCGAGCTCGCCCGCGAACGCGGTTTTGTCAAGCCGGACATCTCTCCGTGGATGAAGAAAGTCCTCGGCTGGCACGAGGAATATCCCTTCACGTATGAGGAATCCCCCTACATCCAGCCGCAGCAGGCGATCCGTACCCTGTACGAGGAAACCGACGGCAAGGCCATCCTGACCACCGGCGTGGGGCAGCACCAGATGTGGGCCGCGCAGTTCTACCAGTTCCGCGAAACGCGCGCCTTCCTTTCCTCTCTCGGCCTCGGCACCATGGGCTTCGGCCTGCCCGCCGCACTCGGCGCCCAGGTGGCCCGCCCCGGCCACACCGTCGTCGATATTGACGGCGACGGTTCCTTCATGATGAACGTCCAGGAGCTGGCCACCGCCGTCATGGAGAAGATTCCCGTCAAGGTGCTCCTCCTCAACAACCAGCACCTCGGCATGGTCGTGCAGTGGGAAGACATCCTCTACGAAGGGGTGCGCGGACAAACCGTCCTCAGCGATCCCTCCAACATCGGCGGACCCGCCAATCCGGCCGGGCTCTATCCCGACTGGCCGGCCATCTGCAAGGGCTTCGGCGTCGGATGCCGCCGCGTCCTCAAGAAGGAGGAACTGCGCGAGGCCATCAAGGAGATGCTCGCCTACGAAGGTCCCTTCGTCCTCGACGTGATCGTTCCTTACACCGAACACGTCATGCCCTTCATTCCCGCCGGGGCCTCGGCAAAGGATATCCTCATCACCTCCCCGAACGGGAAATAGCGCCCCGGCGGAAAGCGGGGCGAGGGGGGCCAGCGGCCAGCGGCTTTCTTCGGCCGGCCGTAGCTTCGCGCTGCTCGAAGGCGGGCTCCGCCTCGGGGGTTCGGCTACCCGGCCGGTTTCTTCGCATCCCGGACAATCGAGGGCAAAGGCCTTCTCTTCACAAACCATCGTTTCACCTTCCCTTTCTTCCCGCAGGCGCTGGCCCGCACCATGATCCCGTACCGGATTTTCATTTTCGGCGAGTCAGCCGCCAGGATCTCGGCCTCGCCCTCCTCCTCGACAAGCAGTTCGAGGAAGCCGAAGAATGCTTCGAGCGCGTCCTCGCTATCCGCCCCGCCTATCCCCGCGCCCGCAAGGCCCTCCTCCTCATCCGCGAGAATCCGGAAGAACTCCCCGACCTCCCCTGATCCGCGCCTTTCCCTCAATTCCCCGTTGACCCCGTCCGCCCCACCGTCAGCCTTCTGCCGTTCCCTGCCCGGGTGGTGGAATCGGTAGACACTGCAGACTTAAAATCTGTTGCCCGCAAGGGCGTGCGGGTTCAAGTCCCGCCCCGGGCACCACGCTCTGCTCTGCGGGGTCTTCCGAGAGCGGCGGCCAAATTGTCACGAGTTCGGCTACTTCTTTGGGGCGACGTGCCAAAGTCTCCCGACCTCGGCTATTTGTCCTTCGCGGGCGTTGTGTCCGGCTGAAGGCCGGACTTCATACCAGCCCAGTCCGGAGGCCCGCTTGGCGGGCCGGAGGGCTGGGTTACGGGTCAAGGAATTGTTTAAGGGCTGAAGGCCCGCAACCATTACGACTACGGGCTTTCAGCCCTTCGTTTTCATTTATGGACCTTTACCCCGACCGTCACCCCTCCTTCGTCGGGGTTTGGTCGGGGCTGGTATGGCCCGGGCCTTCGGCCCTTCTTCGCCGGCAAACGCTCCGCCAGGCGATGGCCAATGGCTTTTGAAAAACCAGCCCCTTCCCGCTTGACGAAAACACAGTTGCTCACGACTTCGGCTACCTTCCAAAGTCTCACGACTTCGGCTACTTGAGCGCCGGAGGATCCCTTTTCTTCGGTGGGGGTGCCCTTGCGGAAAAAGCGGTTTTATGCATTCAATTTGTTAATTAGTCTAATAAGGCTTGCTGATTTGCATAAATTCCTTACATGCAGTGGAATGCAGAAAAAGATGGGCCTATTCAGGTATGCGGTTGCGGGGCTTGGCTGGTGGCTGATGCCATTGGCAGGCTGGGGGACGGGCACGGTGACGCCGGTGATGACGGAGGCGGGGGCGGCCCTGAGCGTCACGGTGGTGCGGGACGGGACCG
>JAAAOD010000235.1 GCA_009908535.1 Verrucomicrobiota bacterium | reverse complement strand
CACCTTGTCGCAGAGCCCCTTCTGGTAATCGGTCATGGTGGCGTAATAGAGGTCAGGCTTTTCGCCCCGGTCGAAGCCGTCGAAACCGTCCTCGATAAAGGCGCGGGTGAGCTCGCGGGGGCGGTCGCCGCGGAAATTGAAGAAGAGGACAGCATCGCCGTCCCCGACCGTACCGACGAGCTCGCCGTCGTCGTCCAGGATGGCGGTCGGGACGATAAACTCGTCGCCCTTGCGGGAATCATCGAGAGGCTGGTCGTAGTAGGCCTGGACCGCTTCCCCGGCGGAGGCAGCGGTCCGCTCGATGGCACGCCCGGTCAGGCAGTCGTAAGCCTTCTGTACCCGGTCCCAGCGCAGGTCGCGGTCCATGGCCCAGAAACGGCCGCTGACGGAGGCGATTTGGCCAATGCCGACTTTTGCGCAGTGTTCCTCCACCTGCCGAACGTACTCGAGACCCGAGAACGGCGGCGTGTCCCGCCCGTCGGTCAGTGCGTGGATGCAGACCCGCTCCAGCCCGGCCTCCTTCGCGAGGTCAAGCAAACCGTAGAGGTGCGACAACATGGCGTGGACGCCGGCGTCGGAGACGAGCCCCATAAGGTGGAGCGTGCCGCCGGCGCGCTCCCGTTTGAAAGCGCCTTGGAGAATCGCATTGTCCTTCACCGTGCCGTCCGTGAAGGCCTTGGTGATGCGGACGATCTCCTGGTCAACGACGCGGCCGGCCCCGATGTTCTGGTGCCCGACCTCGGAATTTCCCATGACGCCCTCGGGAAGGCCGACATCCAGACCGCAGGCCTGCAGTTCGGTGCGGGGCCAGTCGGTGGTGAGCTTGTCCGCCACCGGTGTCTGCGCCAGCTTGACGGCATTAAAATCGTCGTGCTCCGGGTTGTGGTTTTCGCCCCACCCGTCGCGTATAATTAATACAACCGTGCGTGTATCCATGTAATTGTCTCCCCTGCCGGATCGTAAGACTGAACCTCCGTTTATTGGGTATAGGAAAGAACGGTGACAAGGATATACGCCCCGACCAGAACAATTCCGCTCCACCAGCGCAGGTGCGTCTTTGAAACCACCACGGAGAGCCGGAAAACGATAAGGAGGAAGAGCATGGCGGGAAACAGCAGCTGGAAAAAGCGCGGTTCGGCCGCGAGCCCGCCCCCCGTGACGGCGGCGGACGCCCCGGCGACAAACAGAACGTTTAAAATGTCCGCTCCGATGACATTCCCGAGGGCCAGCGCCCCGTGGCCCTTGCGGACGGAGGTGACCACCGTGACCAGTTCCGGAAGAGAGGTGCCAAAGGCGACCAGTGTCGCCGCGATGATGGCCTCCGGCACATGCAGGCGGAAAGCGGTTTCCTCGACCGTGGGAATGAGGACCTTGGAGGAAAGGATGACCAGCGTGATGCCAATGAGCAGCTTTACAAAGACCATGGCATTCCCGGCCTCGTCGGTGTGCGCCTCCTCCGGTTCCGGTCCCTCGCCTTTGCGGGCCCATTGAATGGATTTCCAGATGTAGAGGACAAGCAGGGTCAGGAACAGCCAGCCCGCCCACTGCGGCAAGCGCCCGCCCTCTGTGAAGGCCGCCATCGGCGTCGACCACGGCACGCACATCGCCACCAGCATCACTCCGGAACCGAGCTGCAGCCAGCCTTGCCGGTTCACGATCCGCTTGTCCAGCGGAATGGGTCGCATGAGGGCGGCGATCCCGAGGATCAGCCCGGTGTCGCAGATGATCGAGCCCACCGCGTTCCCGAGGGCGAGGCCGGGGCGCCCGCCAAGGGCCGCCATGACCGAAACGGCCGTTTCCGGGAGCGTCGTGCCGAGGCTGACAATCGTCGCCCCGATGAGCAGAGTAGGCACGCCCCAGCGCACCGAGAGCGTCACCGCCTCGGTCACGAGGATGTCCGCTCCTTTGGCAAGGGTGAAAATAAAAGCGGCGATGATCACGAACAGCCCCCACAGCGGGAGCGGATCGATCAAGGACTGGATCCAGGCTTCCATATCGGCAAAAAGGTAAAAGGAGGGAGAAAGGGAAATCCGACGCGCAAGGGCAAGCGTGATTGACGCGAAGAAAAGGGGGCGCGTGGTAGGGCCGGGGCTTGTCCCCGCGCCCGCCGTGTCCCCGCGCAATGCGGGGCCCTACAGCACGCCCGCCGTGTCTCCGAGGCGACGGGGCCCCCGCGCAAGGCGGGGCCCTACAGCACGCCCGCCGTGTCTCCGGGGCGACGGGGCCCCCGCGCAAGGCGGGGCCCTACAGCTGGGACCGCCGTGTCTCCGGGGCGACGGGGCCCCCGCGCAAGGCGGGGCCCTACCGGCTGGGACCGCCTTTCCTCCCTGTTTTATCGCACATCCAGCTCCGGCCACTGGTGGAGCTTGCGGTGGAGGGTGCGGCGGCTCATGCCGAGGAGCTTGGCCGCCTGGGTGCGGTTGCCTTTCGCCTGCAGGAGGGCGTTACGAACGAGTCGCTTTTCATTTTCCTCCATGGAAAGGGGGTTCTTCGACGGGAGGGAATCGGAGGACCCGCCCTCCCCCGCTTCCGTGCCCGTGTGAAGGAAGCGCTCGTCGAGGTCGTAGAGGGAAATCTCCCCGCCGCGTTTCATGACGACGGTGTTCTCGGCGAAATTCCGCAGCTCGCGGATATTACCCGGCCAGCGGTAGTTCTGGAGGGCGTTGAGCGCATCCGCCGAGAATCTGGCCTCCGGAAGGCCGTTTTCCCTGGCGAATTCGCGGACGAAATGGTGCAACAGGACGGGAATGTCGTCGCGGCGCTCGCGCAGCGGGGGCATGCGCAGGGCGACGACGTTGAGCCGATAGAGCAGATCCTCGCGGAAGGTGCCCTTTTTTACCATGTCGTTGAGGTCGCGGTTGGTGGCGGCGACGAGGCGCACATCCACTTTGACGGGTTTGACGCTGCCGAGGCGCTCGAAGGTCCGGGACTCGAGGAAGCGCAGCAGCTTCACCTGCGTACTGGCATCGATCTCTCCGATCTCGTCGAGGAAGAGGGTTCCGCCGTCCGCCGCCTCGAAGCGCCCGATGCGGCGCTCGTTGGCTCCAGTGAAAGCGCCTTTTTCATGTCCGAAAAGTTCGCTCTCGAGCAGGTTTGAAGCAAGGGCCGCGCAATGGACGGCGATAAAGGGCCGGCGCGCGCGGTCGCTGTTCTGGTGAATGGCCTGGGCGATCAGTTCCTTGCCCGTCCCCGTCTCGCCTTCGACAAGGACGGTGGTCTTGGTCGGCGCAACGAGGCGCACCTTGTCGATGACCTGGCTCAGCGCGGAGGAATTACCGACAATCCCCTCGAGGCTGAACTTCTGGTCGAGGCGCTGCTGCAGCGTTTCGACCTTCTCCTCCGTGGTGCGGCTTTGCAGGGCGCGGCGGAGGAGAATCTCCAGCTTCTCGATATTGACCGGCTTGGTAAGGAAATCGAAGGCCCCCCGTTTCATCGCATCGACGGCTGTCTCCACGCTGCCGTAGGCGGTCATCATGAGGATGATCGGCTGCTGCGGAAGTTTCATCGCCCGGTCGATGACCTTCATGCCGCTCTTGCCGGCCATTTTCAGGTCGGTAATGACGACGTCGAAGCGCTCGCTTTCCATAAGGGAGAAGGCCTCGTCGGCGTCGCTGGCGAGGAAGACGTCGTATTGCTCCTCCAGCGCGAGCATGAGCCCCTCCCGGGTGTGCTTTTCGTCGTCTACGATGAGAACGGTTGCGGACATAGATCACTCCCATTTCGGGCAATTCTGTCACACTGACAATGCAATTCCGCATTGCGGAACAACCGCTTCCGCACATCTTGCGCCACGATCATGGATCCGGAACTGATCGAGGAACGCTTCGGGGGCATCACCCGTCTGTACGGCGAGGCTGCGCTGCGGCGCTTCGCGGCGTCTCATGTCGCCGTGGTCGGTCTGGGCGGCGTGGGTTCCTGGTGCGTGGAGGCCCTCGCCCGTTCCGGCGTCGGCCGCTTCACCCTCTGCGACCTCGACGACGTCTGCCTGACGAATATCAACCGGCAGCTGCCGGCCACCGAAAAGACGCTCGGACGGGCGAAAACGGACGTCCTGCGCGAGCGCATCTTCTCCATCAATCCGGCGACCGAAGTGACCGTTTTCGACCGCTTCTACACGGAGACGACCACGGACCAGTTCTTTGCCGGCGGTCCCTTTGACGCCATTATCGACGCCATCGACAGCCTCAAACAAAAGGCGCTGCTGCTCGCGACGGCGCGTACCCGCGGCATTCCCATCGTCTCCTCGGGCGGCGCGGGCGGACGGCGCGATCCCGCGCAGGTCCGCTGCGACGACCTCAGCCGCAGCCGCGGCGACCGCCTCCTCATGCTCGTGCGGAAGAAGCTGCGCGGCGAC
>JAAAOD010000034.1 GCA_009908535.1 Verrucomicrobiota bacterium | reverse complement strand
CGACGAGGGCAAGGTCGTCATTGTGGCGGGATTCCAGGGAGTGAATGTCGAGGGACAGATCACCACGCTGGGGCGCGGCGGTTCCGACCTTTCCGCCATCGCCCTTGCCGCCGCCCTCAAGGCGGATCTCTGCCAGATTTTCACCGATGTGGACGGCGTCTACACCGCCGACCCGCGCGTCGTCGCCAACGCGCGCAAAATTCCTGAAATCGCCTACGAGGAAATGCTCGAACTGGCCAGCCTCGGCTCGAAGGTCATGCAGTCCCGCGCCGTCGAGTTTGCCAACAAGCACGGCGTTCCCTTTGAAGTCCGAAACTCCTACAACGATCATCCCGGAACCATGGTCAAAGCTGACATCACTCTCGAAGACGTCGTCGTGCGCGGCGTTGCCTGCGACAAAAACCAGACAAAAGTCCTCGTCAGCGAGCTGCCCGACCAGCCCGGGGCGGCCGCCCGCGTCTTCCAGGTCCTCGCCGAGGCCAAGGTCAACGTGGACATGATCGTGCAGAACATCGGCCGCGACGGGGTCGCCAATCTCACCTTTACCGTCGGCACCGATGACGCCTACAAAGCGGAAACCGCGGTCAGGGACTGCCTCGATCAACTGGGGCAGGGAACCGTCGCCCTTGCCGACCGTATGGCCAAGGTGTCCGTCGTCGGCATCGGGATGCGGAGCAATTCCGGGGTCGCTTCCACCATGTTCACCGCGCTCGCTGAAAACGGGGTCAATATCCAGTTGATCAGCACCAGCGAGATCAAGATCTCCGTCGCGGTGGACCTTGACAAGGCCGACAAGGCGGTCCGCGTCATTCACCAAGCCTTCGGGCTCAGCGAGGAATAGGCTCCTTCATGCGCTACGTCTCGACCAGAGGAAACGGCGGCCTCCTTGGCTTCTGCGAGGCGGTGGAAACGGGACTGGCCCCCGACGGGGGCCTTTACGTTCCCGAGAAACTGCCTTCGCTGAAACCGCTGTTGGAGGGTGACAAAGCCCCCGCTTATCCGGAGCTGTGCAAGGCCTTTTTCCGGCTCTTCGCGACCGACATCGATCCGGCCGTTCTCGATGATTGCATCGACCGCGCCTACGCCCGCTTTGATGATCCGGCCATCGCGCCGCTGCGCAGGTTGCGGGAGGACCTCTTCGTCCTCGAGCTTTTCCATGGTCCGACCCTGGCTTTCAAGGACTTTGCCCTGCAGTTGCTGGGCAACCTCTACGAGGCGCAGATCCGCCGCACCGGCCGGCCCATCACCGTTCTCGGGGCGACCTCCGGAGACACCGGCGCGGCGGCCATCCACGGTCTTCTCGGCAGGGAAAACGTCCATACGTTTATCCTTTATCCGGCCAATGGCGTGTCCCCGCTCCAGGAACGCCAGATGACCTGCACGGGCGCCGACAACGTTTTCGCCCTCGCCATCAAGGGGACCTTCGACGATGCCCAGAGCGCCTTGAAGGAGGTGTTCGGCGATCCGGGCTTCCGCGCGGAGACCGGACTGAGCGCCGTCAATTCGATCAACCTGGCCCGCGTCCTCGCCCAGTGCGTCTACTACCTCCATGCCTGGTGGCAACTGCCGCCCGCGGCGCGGGAGAACCTCTGCTATGTCGTGCCCACGGGCAATTTCGGCAACATCCTCGCCGGCTGGTGGTGTGAAAAGATGGGCCTGCCGGAGGCGACCTTCCGTATCGCCACGAACCGGAACGACATCCTCTACCGCCTCTTCACCACCGGGCGGTACGAACTCGCCCGGGTCGCCCCGAGTACCGCCCCTTCCATGGATATCCAGGTGGCGAGCAACTTCGAGCGCTTCCTTTACTACCATGAGGGAGGCGATCCCGATCGGGTCCGCTCCATCATGAGCCGGTTCAGGGAGGACGGCCGCTACCATTTCGAGCAGTTCGACCGCGACCGCTTTTCCGCCAGTCGGGCCGACGACGAGCGTATCCGCCATCACATCCGCGAAGTGTACCGGGAATTTGGCTACCTGCCCGATCCGCACACCGCCTGCGCCTTCGAGGATCTGCCCGGCGAGGGGACGAAGGTCGTCCTCGCCACCGCGCATCCGGCCAAGTTTCCCACCGTCATCGAGGAAGCGGTGGGCATTCATCCGACCGCGCCCGCCCTCGAGGCATTGAAGGCGCGTCAACCGCGATCCTTTCCGCTCGAACCGGATCCCGCAGCCATCAAGGATTTCATCCGCAACCACCGAACCGATTCCCCGTCATGAACATCACCATCCTTCCCGCCGGGGCATGGGGGACCGCCCTTGCCATCCACCTCAGCCTGCAGGGCCATGCCGTCACCCTGCTTCCCCGGACCCTCGAGGAGGCGATGGCAATGGGCGACCATCGGGAGAACCAAAGGTTTTTTCCCGGCCACCGGCTGCCCCCCGACCTCCAGATCGGGCTGGAATACCGGCCGGCGCTGATGGAAGCGGATTGGGTCATCCTCGCCTGTCCCTCGAAGTTCCTGCGCTCCGTCTGCCGGGAACTGGTTCCCGTCCTCGGCGACGCCACCGTGCTCAAGGGCTTTCTCACCATCTGCAAGGGAATGGAGGAGGGGACCAACGCCCTGCCGGTGTCGATCCTTGCCGAAGAATTGCCGGGGCACCGGCACGCCGTGCTCAGCGGTCCGACCTTCGCGAGCCAGGTGGCCGAGGGGCAGCCCTCCGCCATTGTCCTCGCCACGGACGCACCGGAAGAGATGAGCGCCGAATTGCAGACCGCCCTCAGCGGCGCCAACCTGCGGGTGTACACGAGCACCGACATGGTGGGCGTGGAACTGGGCGGCTGCCTCAAAAACATCTACGCCATTGCCGCCGGGATGTGTGACGGCCTCGGCCTCCGCGACAACAGTAAAGCGGCTTTGCTGACCCGCGCACTCCATGAAATGGTCCGCGTCGGGACCGCGCTTGGCGGACAGGCGGCCACGTTTTATGGCCTCACTGGCTTTGGAGACCTTTTCCTGACCTGCAACGGAAAGGAAAGCCGCAACCGCACCTTCGGCGAGGAATTCGCCCGCGGAGCCACGGCCGCCTCCCTCCTCGAGGACAAGGGCATGACCGTGGAAGGCTACCGGACCTGCCACTGCTTCCATCACCTCTGCCGGGAAAAGGACATCGAGGCCCCCATTCTCGAGCAGATTTACCGGATCCTCTTCGACAACCAGACCCCGGACTCCGCCATCCGCGCCCTCATGGAACGGGACCTGAAACCGGAACACCTTTGACTTACTTTATTCATGAGGGTGGCTCCTACGGCGCGCAACGGGCAGAAAGACCGCAATGAGGTGGTCCCGTTTATATGGACAGCTTGCGGGCGGGATGGGTTCCCAATAGGCGCTTCGCGCAGTAATCGTCCGCTCAGCGACCCTCTCGACCGAGTCGGATGAGGAGTGGGCTTGTAACCATTCAGGGACGAAGAGACGCGGGCCGCTTCCCTATCAGTCAGGCTAGTTGTCCGCTCTGCTTAAATGGGATTCTACCGCTTGGGGGGGCCGCCTTTGACGGGGAGGCCTTTATAATCATGTCCAAATAGAATTGCTTGAATATGGTTCCTGCCGCCGACCCCCATACAAGGCAGGGAAGCCCGAGGATACGGCTGCGCCGCTCCCAGCGAACGAGCGACAGCCGGTCGAGCCACCCGCGGCTAAACTCTCACGAGTCCGGCTACTACTTTGGGGCGCTCGGTCAAAGGCAGCGGCGAGTGGCAGACCTACGCGTGGAAGGCTTTCAACAAGCCGGAGGTGATCTGGAACTTCGAAGGGATGGACAGCGGAGCGCCCTGAACTGGTCGGGTAGATCGAGGACGCAGCCCTGTTTTTGACGAACTGAGGCGAATTCTTCCCACTCAACCGGCAGCCGCAATTGGTGCGCGGCTGCCTGGAGGGCGAAGATGAACTTACGGAGTCGACCGAAGTCTCATAGCCCCTACGTATGAAGGAAATCGTTTTTGAAGTTACTCAGGAAGAAGACGGCGGCTATGTGGCCGAGGCCTTGGGCGAATCCATCTTTACCGAAGCCGATAACCGGGAGGGTTTGCGCGAGAACGTCCGAGAGGCCGTGGCCGCTTTTTACTTTGATCAGACCTGGCACGGAGCCCGCGATGAGCCAAAGGCATAAGACCTGCGCGTTTAAGGGAAAGATCCAATTCTTTAGCCGCCTGCTCCGTAGCTTAGCCGTCATCTCAAATTCGATCGCGCGTGGAAACACCTTCGGCCCCAACGGCTTTTTGCTATCCACCGGGACGGGTTTCCGCTAAGTCGCCTCCTCAATATGCGCAAGGAGGAGAAAGCTGGATTCAGTATTCTGGAGCTCGCTGTGGTATTGGCCATCCTCTCCGTAGTGGCCGCGCTCACCGTTCCCGCTTTCCAGAACCTGCTCCGGGAAAGCCGCCTGTGAGATGACGGCAACCTTGCCGAAGGTCGGCTGCAGCTGGCCGATACCCGCATCCGATACTATGTGCGCAAG
>JAAAOD010000020.1 GCA_009908535.1 Verrucomicrobiota bacterium | reverse complement strand
CCGCGGCACCTACCTCCTGCACCAGACCCTGCTGGGCAACGAACGCGGGATACCGCGGCAGACCAACGAACAGAACGTAAGCCCGATCTGGAGTGACGGGGTCACCCTGCCCGTCCGGGTCGGGGGGAGGATGCGGCCTGAGGGGGCGATTTGACTGTTTCCTATTTGGTCCATAGGTTGACGCCAATCAGCGGGATCGTATGTCACTTGTGGTGGGCTGGATCGTAGGTCACTCTTGGTTGAACGCCCCTCAATTAAATGTCCCTGAATCGACCGGCGCCCCGCGTAAGTTGCTATTGCTTTTTCGACGCGGCTCCGAAAAGATGCCCGATGTCAATGATGCCCCGTGTTTTGAAGCTCCGTGTTTTGGCCGTAATCGTCTGCCTGCTGTTGCTGGCGGGGTTTTGGCTTGTTTTTACGGAATTCGGCCGCGAGGCCGTTGTTCCGGAGGATGCGGCGACGGCACCGCCAACCGCAGCAGGCGGGGCTACGGAGGCGGATGCGGGTGCGGAGCCCAGCGCGGTGGGTAACGATGGCACTGGCTCGATCTTGTCGGTGGAGCATCCTGAGGAGGGCGGCGTCTCCGGGGAGACGGTCGACGCTTTTTCCGGTAAGGCGCAGGCGCTGCTCGGGCGGATTCCCGCGCCTTCGGAACGGATCGATGAAGCAGCTTTGCGGCGGGAACTGGAGGCGTTTACGGCGGAGGAACTGCCGTCTTTGATCGCCTTCCTCGAGGCGAAATTGCGGGAGGTGGAAGCCGCGCCGGAGGTTTGGGCAGCGGTGCTGGCCCGCTGGGCGATTTTCGAACCGGCTGCGGCCTATTGGTATAGTGTGGAGGAAGGCCGCGGCGGAGCCAGTGCACGGCACGCGATTATGCATAGTTGGGCGGCGCGGAACACGGCGGGCCTGCGAGCCTTTCTTGAGGCGTATGCGGATGCCGCCGAGTTGGAGCGCCATGCACGGCATGCCCTGCCTGCGTTGTTCGCGCACCATCCGGAGGAAACGCTGGCGTGGCTGGATGATTTGCCCGGAATTCCGCTGAAAGCCCATGGCCTGGAACGGGCGGTGGAGGTCTGGCTCCAGGCGGACGGAGCCACGGGCTTCGAACGCGGTGCGGACTGGCTGGCAGATTACGCCACCGATCCGGAATTGGGGACCGAGCCGATCCGCCGGTTCGCAGCGGTTTGGGTGGTCTCGGATCCTGAATCCGCTTGGCGCTGGACCTACGAGCTGCCCGCTGGCGCGCCGCGGGATGCGGCCCTGCGCGATCTGACGCTGAGCTGGGCGGGGGCGGATCCGGAAGCGGCGGGCCGGTGGATCAACACCCAAGGGGGCGATCCGGTAATGGATCCGGCGGTGGCGGCTTTTGCCAATTTGTTTGCCGCCGCCGAGCCGGATGCCGCGCTGAGCTGGGCGGAATCGATCCACGACGAGAACCTGCGGGGCCAGACGGTGGAAGCGATACTGGGCGGCTGGGCGGCGCGTCGGCCGGCCGACGCGGCGGCCTGGCGGGAGCGACGAGAGGCAGAGGCCGCCGGTCACGATTGATTCGGAACCCGGATCGACCTTCCTGCTGGCTTGGCCGCCAGCACCCGGGTCCGGCATCGATCCGGCGGGGGGGCACGCGCGGAAGCCGAGGCGATCCGTCATCAAGCGGATCGAGGCTGCGGCGGACGGCGGCAGGGGGAGCTGCGACGTACCCTGAAAGAAAAATCGGTGAATCCTGCAAGCAGTTTTCGGCTCTAGAGGAACAAGCGCATCGAAACGTAAGCGAGCGGCGGGGAGGAAAGCCAGTCGAACCGTTTCAATTGAAATTTCATCCCTTTTTCCGAAAAAACATGAAATGAGGATTGTTGCATTCTCCGATTGTTTTCGACTATCTGCTGGATCGGATCGACTTCGGATGTTTTTCCCCGTCCGTTCCTTTTCACTTGCCCGCCGCCCATGCTCCTTACCCGAAAAACCAAGGTCCCGAAATCCTGGGCGTTCTTCGCGCAGCTGATCATCATACTCTCGATCTACGGCCAGTTCGTGGTGAACGCGCCGTTCATCCTGCTGATCAAGAAATACATCGACAATCCGGCGGCGATCATGGGGCTGATCAGCCTGCAAATCTACGTGACGTTTCTGATCGGCCCGATGGTGGCCTGGGCGAGCGACCGGATTTGGACGCGTTTCGGGCGGCGGAAACCTTTCGTGGCGTCGGCGGATTTCTTGAGAGCGGTCTGTCTGCTGGCGATGCCCTTCGCTCCGAACCTCTGGGTTCTGGTTCTTTTCCGCTGGCTCTACGACTTCTTCGTGGATCTGGCGGCACCCGCCCAGGGCCTGGTCTACGAGATCGTGCCGGCCAAGCAGCGCGGGCTCAGCGCGGGCTTCATGAAGGCCTTCATGGACATCGGTAATCTGGTGTTCTTCACCCTTCTTCTGGGGCGCTTCCACGACGCTTACTTCATGGGGCCGTTCCAGTTCTTCGCCACGCCCAGCGGGGGCACCCTGATGTTTATTCTCTGCGCGCTGGTGTTCCTCGGCGCGGCGATCTTCGAGGCCATCGGGATCAAGGAGATCTATCCGCCCGGCCGCAAACGGCTGATGGACGGGCGCAAGCCGGGCGAGAACTTACTCAGGCACTTTATCCGCAGCGTGTTTCAGGATGTCCTGGCGAAGGATCTGGCTCCGCTCTACCTGCTGCTTTTCGCCAACATTATGTTCGGCTTTGCGTTGGGCGTGTTTCAGCCGCTGCTCTTTACGGAGCAGTGGGGCTACAAATTGCAGACCTTCGGCAACACCATCGCCATCGGGGTCCCGTTGGGCATCGCCCTCGGTCTGCTGGGCGGCTGGATGGCCGACCGTTACGGCAAGATGAGGATCGTGTTCTGGTCAACCATCGGCAACCTGATTGTGAACATCGCCTACACGGTCTTCGTTTACTACCAGCCGGACTACCGTCCGAGCTTTTGGGAGATCGTCGCCTTCGGGAATCTCGCTTACGTTTTTGGCGCGGTCAAATCCGTGGCCATCGGGCCCCTTCTCTGGGAGTATGTGGCGCGGAACCGGATGGGTTCGGCGAGTGCGGGCATCGTCGTGTTCAATTCGGTCTTCCGCAATTCGGTGGGCGTTTTGGTAGGGGCCTGGCTGCTGGTGTGGTCGATCTGGTTTTTCCCCCAGGCTGGCTATAACGTGACTGCGACTTTCGCCGAGCCGCTGGGCCGCGAGGAAGTGCTGAAGCGCACCGCGGAGGCCGATATCGACACCGCCGCCCTTTACCTCCGCCCGGTCCACCAGTATGGGGTCGACGGGACGGAGTCCCGGCGCTGGTGGATCCACCGGGAAGACAAGCGGGCCCAGGAGTTGATCAAGGAGCGCGAGAACCTGCAGAACAAACTCGGCTCGCTTGAGGGCAAAAAAGAGAGCTTTTTCACAGGTGAGGAGCGAAAAGCGGAGATCGAGGCGGAGATGGCCCAAGCACGGGAACGAATCCGCGAGATCGAGCGCGAGCTCGAAGCGCGGTCGCGCGAGCTGGAGGCGCGTCTGGCACCGGTGCTGGCGGAGGTCCGTTTTCCGCCCGGCGGCCAACTGCTGGCTGCGGATCTGCGGGATGAGCGGCTCACGCTGGAATTGCGGACGATCGAGGCATTACCTGCGGAACAGGTCGAAATAGTGGAGAAAAACCTCCAGGGGCATGAGTTTCGAACCGTGCTGAGGGAGGACGCGAAAGGCATCCCCCGCCGCATGCCGGAGTTGAAGGTCACGTCAATCGAGGCGCCGGGCTCGCCGCCGCATGGCGTCCGCCTGGAGGCAAAGGTGGACCCTCGGTTTGTGGAGTTTTTCACCGCCGTCCATGCCGCGGGACTGCGCTCGGACGCTGCCTTCGAGCTGGCTTCCGGGGTACTCGCCTCCGCAGCCAGCCAGTTCACGGCGCGCGACGCCGATTATGCCCTGTCGGAGGCGAACTTTGTTGGGGATGATGGGGCGGGCCGGCGCATCCGTTTCGTCATCGATCCGGAGGCCTCGGGCGGTGGTGAGCCGCCCGGGGCCTCCGCCATCGCGGAATTGTTCGCCGGGGCGAGTCGGTGGATCGCCGCCGCCGAAGCGGACTTTGCGGACGGCACTTACCGCGCGGAGCTGGAGCTTGTCGAGGAAGCGCGCGGGGGCGCTGACGGCCGGCTCCCCTTCGACGAAGTGCGTCCGCGGATGGAGGCGGCGCTGGACGGTGAAGCGGCGGACGCAGCGCTGGCCATGGCGGTCCTGCGCAAACTGGCCGAGACTCTGGCGGCCCGGCCGATTTACGTCACCGTGCCCCGGCACGACGTGGAATCCGGCTATATCGAGCGGGAATACGAATACTTTTTCTCCAGCCAGATTCTGCAAATCGGCACCGATGTCTTCGGTATCGGTATCCTATTGCTGATCATCTGGCTGGAAAAACGAGGCACCCTGCAACGCTACGGGGCCGAGGAGGACATGA
>JAAAOD010000279.1 GCA_009908535.1 Verrucomicrobiota bacterium | reverse complement strand
GCTCCCCGCCGTAACCGAGGCCCTCGGCATCGCCCGCGCCATGGCCGCCACCGACAAAGCTTACGTTATCAGCTTTTGTACCGGTGGGGACGGTCGCGTCCTCGACGGAACCAGCCTGCCCGAGGCCATGGAGCAGATCGACCACAACGTCGAGCGCCCGCCCCTCGGGTATTTTGTCAACTGCACCCATCCCGCTTTCCTCACCGAAAATTATCCCCCCGCCAGCCTCGAGCGGCTCGTCGGCATCCAGGCCAACGGCTCCTCAAAGGATGTTACCGCGCTTGAGGACTCCTCCGCCACCGAGGCCGATCCGGTCGAAGCATGGACGCAGGCCATGCTCGCGTTCCATCACTCCCAAAAGGTCCCCGTTCTCGGCGGCTGCTGCGGAACGGGGCTTCAACACCTGCGGAGCCTCGCCGGGTCAGGGCCCCTCCGGCCTTCCTGAAGCCGGATCCAGCCGCATCGGAACTTTCGATGGACAGGCTCGGAGTAAACCACTTGCTTCATACGGATGTCCATGACCCCGCACCGTCCGCGTCGGCCGAAGCGCCGTTCACCGGCCACCCTGCCACTGATCGGCTGGCGGGAATGGGCGGCCCTGCCGGAATTCGAGGTGGAGCGGATCAAGGTAAAGGTGGACACGGGGGCGCGCACCTCCTCGCTGCACGCCTTCGCCCTGAAGCGGTTTCGCCGGGGGGACGTTTCGTGGGTGCGTTTCCAGATCCACCCCGTGCAGCGGAAAAAGACGCCCTCCCTTGAAGTGGAGGCGGAGGTGCTGGAGTACCGCACGATCCGCAGTTCCAACGGCAAGGCAAGCCGGCGGCCGGTCATCGTGACGGAAGTGGAGATGCTGGGGAAGCGCTGGCCCATCGAGCTTACCCTCGCGAGCCGCGACGAGATGGGGTTCCGCATGCTGTTGGGGCGGGAGGCCGTTCGGAACCGCTTCCTTGTCGATACCGGAAGCTCCTTTTATTCTATTTTATGAAAGTCGGCATTCTCTCCTGCTCTCCCCGCTGCTACAGCACGCGCCGCCTGCGCGAAGCGGCGGAAGCGCGCGGTCACGAAGTTCGGGTCCTGAACACGCTCAAGTTCGCCATCGATCTTGAGCAGGGCGAACCGGACCTCTTTTACCGGCAAAAGCAACTGTCGCAGTATGACGCGGTCATCCCGCGTATCGGCGCTTCCATTACCTTTTTCGGCATGGCGGTGGTGCGGCAGTTCGAGCAGATGGACGTCTTCTGCGCGAACACCGCTGCCGCCATCGGGACCTCCCGCGACAAGCTGCGGAGCCTGCAGGTCCTGAGCCGCCACCACCTGGGCATTCCGGAGACGACCTTTGTCCGCGACAAGCGGGACATTCTTCCGGCGATTCAACGCGTCGGGGGCACACCGGTCATCATCAAGCTGCTCGAGGGGACGCAGGGCATCGGGGTCCTTCTCGCCGAATCCCAGCGCACGGCGGAAGGGATCATCGAATTGCTGCAGAGCCAGCGTCAGAGCGTCCTCATCCAGAAGTTCGTCGCGGAGAGCAAGGGCCGGGACATCCGCGCCTTCGTCGTCGGCGACCAGGTCGTCGGAGCCATGCGGCGCGTCGCCCAAGGGCAGGAATTCCGCAGCAACGTCCACCGCGGCGGCCGGACGGAAAAGGTCGAACTCGATCCCGAGTACGCCCGCACGGCGGTGCGCGCCGCCCAGATCATGGGGCTGCGGGTCGCCGGTGTCGACCTCCTTGAGGGGAAAGACGGACCGCGGATCATCGAGGTCAATTCCTCCCCCGGACTGGAGGGCATCGAGACCTGTACCCAGCTCG
Organism: Verrucomicrobiota bacterium; assembly: GCA_009908535.1. Lineage (GTDB taxonomy): Bacteria > Verrucomicrobiota > Verrucomicrobiia > Opitutales > Oceanipulchritudinaceae > Oceanipulchritudo. Next base: position 2,665 of record JAAAOD010000279.1, on the reverse strand, counting down.
ACATCGCCGGGGCCGTTGTCGACTATCTGGCCGCGCGGGTGGATTTCCCCGAACTCGATATCCGGCAGCGCCTCACCGTAAGTGCCGGTTACGGGGTGGCGGAACTGCACATACCGGACGGCTCCATGTACGTGGGGAAATCCATCGGGGAATCCAACCTGCGCGAGAAGGACATCAACGTTCTCACCCTGTACCGCGACACCTCCGTCGTTCCCAATCCCCGCTCCGATCGCCTCCTCGAGGCCGGCGACCGGCTCCTCTGCTTCGGCAAACTGGAGCTGATGCGGGAACTTACCCCGGCCCGCACCCGGCGACGCCGGCGGGTAAAACTCCAGCCGCTACCGGAGGACAGCGGGGAAAGCGGAAATTAGTCAAATTTCCAATACAGCGAACTCGCGGCGTCGAACCCCCAGACGGGACGGTACAGATAGTGATGGACCCGGCCGTCGTAACTCGTCAGCCACGGGAAATTCAGGTACCGGTAGCCATACAGGTACCCATGGGAAAAGCGGCCCTTCAATTCCCCGTCCATCGTCGACCACCACGGATCGTCCAGTACGTACACCCAGCGTCGTGAATTGTAGAAATAAATCCACGGGCGGTTGACGAAACAGGGTCCGGCGTACCATGAGGACGATTGTTCGGGGCTGATGCGGGGAAGTTCTCCGTTGGCCGCGCTCAACTCGTAATTACTTCCCATCGATTCCCGCGCACCCTCGGAGTCGTTGTAATTCGAGCGTCCCTTGACCTTGACGGTGCCGACCCCATGGGCGATCCAGACTGTCTCGTTCCCTGTGATCCGGCTCCACGATCCACTGAATTCCTCCCGTTGATCCACCTCATGCTCGATCCTGACTGCTTCGAAGGTCCCCGCTCCCACCGTGATTACCTCCACTCCGGCCACGACCCCGTCGATGCGCAGACGACCACTGATCCTGAAGTCCATCAGGTAGTAGTGATAAGGGATATCGAAGCTAAAGGCCTCCCCGATTGAGAAGGTGGCCGGCACGATCCCGTAAGCCGGGGAAAAGTCCGTGATGGCGCGGCCGAACTCGGTGAAATCCTCGCTCCGCACCGTCATCCCATCGACAAAGTAATTGACCTGTACCGCGTCCCCGTTCTCCGACAACCGTTCCGCCCGGACGGATCCCGGAACGACCCAGTCTCCGTCGCTGTAGCGCACCGTCGTGGTCCCGGAGGACCCTTCGAAGGTTCCCGTGTAATGACGCTCTTCCCCCGGAAATGGCATGAAGTCCGCGAGTTTAAGCGGGTCCGCGTTCGCGGACGCGGTCCCGATCGAAGCCATGACGGCCGTTAGTGCAAGCAAGGCAAGTTTCATTTCATTTATTCCCAATCCCGCTGGGTCGGTATGGTGCAATATCCCCTTAGTAGTAATCCCGGACGAAGCAACGTCTTTTGTCAGGAATGGAACGGTCAAGGGGACCGTGGCGGCCGCCGTCCGATCGACTGGCCTTAGGTCATCTTCATCCGCCGCACCATGCGGCGACCGACCCGGCGCACAAAGAGGGCGACGGCGAGACCCTCGGCGACCTTGGGGGCGACTTTCTCCCCGAGGACCTTGGCCAGGCTGCTGTGCAGATCGGCGGCGAGATCGGCGGAAAGATCCTCGAGGACCTGCTCCGCGGCGGTGCTGAAAAAGGTGGTGACAAAGGCGTCGAAGGCGAAGCCCATGACCATCTCCCGGTCGGGGCGGATGCCGAAGCAGCGAAGGACGCGGTCCGCCGCTTCAAAACTGGCGTTGAATCCGATGGCGGCGTCGAGCAGGCGCCATGGGGAAAGGGCGGCGGAAAGACCGGCGGTACGGGCCACCCGCGTAACCTCACGGCGGGCGAAAGCGGCAAGCTCCACCTCCAATTCCCGGTAACGCTCCAGCCAGCCGCGCGAGCCGGCTTCCATGCCGGCTTCGAGAAGTTCGGTGACCTTTCCTTCCAATGCGTGGTCGCGACCGGTCTCGTCTTCTGACGATCGGGCGCCCTCGGTCGCATTTCCCCGGCCCGAGCGAAGGTATTGCAAGGTGTATTCCAGCCGCTTGCGAAGCTCGAGGCAGAGGGCTTCCCGCTTCGCAGCATCCAATTTATCGATACAGACCGGACCGGCGTTGCGTACCTTGGGCAGGCGCCGCCACCGCAGGAGCAGACGAGAGATCCGCCAACCGAGGTAGCCGAAAATCACGACGAAAATACCGAGGATGGGCAACCTTGCCGCGAGCGGCCACTGCATCAGAACCTGTACCGTCTCCACCAGCTCCAGAAGCAGGACCAGCATGAGCAGAAGCGTTCCGATGCCAAGGAGGCCGAAAAGAGTGCGCCGCAGAAAAACCGAGGAAGCGGTCAGCACCGGTTGTCCGTTCTTCCCGTTTCCGGTGGCCTCGGTCTCCGCGTAATCGGCCATTTCCGCCGGGCTGAGTTCCGGCGACGGCATGCGCTCAGAAGGTTCACGGGAATGTTCGAGGACTTCCTCGGGCATTCCGGGTTGATGCCGGAAATAGGTCATCGCCCTCCTCCTTCCAGACGTCGGAAAAGCAAATCCAGATTCTGCTGGCGCGGCGGATACAGGCCATTGCGCGGGACTCTCGGCTCGAAGCCAACCGCGAAGCGGTAGGCGCCTTCCTGCCAGTCCTCGGGCCATTGTGCGGGAACGCGGG
>JAAAOD010000011.1 GCA_009908535.1 Verrucomicrobiota bacterium | reverse complement strand
GAAAAGTGGACCTCCGCATTGATGGAGGAGAACCTTTCCACGCTCGCGGACCTGAGCCAGTACGCGGTCTATCTCGACGCCGAACTGATTCTCTGGCCGGAGTCGCCGACACCGCTGCCGGTGAAGGGCAACGCCTCCATGCGGCGCTGGACGGAGGACCTCGTTCGCGCCACGGGGCGTCCGCTTCTCATGGGGAACCTTGCCGCGGAGGGAAGCCGGGAAGGCGGGGATCTGCGCTGGTACAATGCGGTCTTCCTCGCCACCCCGGAGGACGGGCTGCAGGCCGACCGTTTCTACGCAAAGCAGCACCTCGTCCCGTTCGGGGAGTACGTTCCCTTTGCGCGCTGGCTTCCCTTCCTTTCGCGGGTGGTGCCGGCGACGGGGGATTTCGCCACTGGCGAAAGGGCCGTTTCCATCGCCGTGGGGGGGCCGGAGGAGTCCTTTCCCCGGAGCCGTGCGGGTCCGCTCATCTGCTATGAGGATATTTTTCCCGAGTTGGCCCGTGCCAATGTGAAGGCCGGGGCGGACTGGCATTTCGTCGTTACCAACAATGCATGGTTCGGCGAGGAGGGCGGCGCCTACCAGCATGCCGCCCATTCCATTCTGCGGGCGGTGGAAACACGACGTCCGGTGGTCCGTTGCGGCAACGCGGGCTGGAGCGGCTGGATCGACGAATACGGACAGATCCGCCACATCGTCGTGGATGGCGACGGGTCCATTTATTTTCAAGGCGTCGACGTAGCGGAATTTTCGCTCAGTAAATTCTGGCGCGGCAAGGAGAGCCTGTATCTGAAAGGCGGCTACCGTTTTCCCTGGATCTGCCTCGGGCTGGTGTTGGCCGGGGGAGCGCTTGCGATCAGGAATCCTCGGGGTCTTCCTTGATCTTCGCGGCGATTTCCGGCTTGGGAAGGTCCGCGTGCAGAACCGCCCAGTCGCGGGCGATCCGCAGGCTCTCGCGGAGGTGCACATCCAGTTTGGGCCGCTCGAGGAGGACATCGGGGTCCAGCTCGACGAGGCGCGCGAAGAAGGCTGGCATGGCCGCGAGGACCGCCTCTTTGTCATGGCGCTCCCCAAGGACCTCCGCAAAGGGATCAAGGATGTTGAAATCCCCGGCAAGGTCCCGGTTTTTCAGCCGGGTGAGGATCTCCTCCGTGTCCTCTGTGGAAAAACCAATTCCGGTCTCCTCTTTCAACAAGGCCGCGATGGCGTCGCTTTCGGGAAGGACTTCCTCGTAGTCAAAATATTCGACCCAGATTTCATGAATTTCCTTCGTCTTCGGATCTTTGTAATAAAACACCTTCTGGTAGAAGGCATTGGCCCGTTCCTCGCCGTTGGGAAGCGGGGTAGTGCGCAATTTTTCCTGGTGGGCGGCCTCCTTTTCCTCAGTCAGGGCGAGGTCGACCGAAGTCACGGGATACCCGAGTTCCTCGCTGAGGGCATCGCGGCGCTCTTCCTGGGCTTCCTTACGACTCTCCAACTGCTCCTTTTCGATTTCCCGCCTTTCAAGATGCAGGGAGACCGCCTCTTTCTCGTGACGTTCGCGGTACCAGTCCACGTTGTCCTTCAGGTAAGCGAATTCTTCCAGTTGTTCTTTCCGGGAGGAAGACTGCATTTCAAGCGTGTCGAGGAGCGCGTCGGAAAGGGTAGCGAACTCTTTGTTTTTCTTTTCCGGCAAGCGGTATTCGATGGGATCGATCTTATCCCAGGCGAGGGCATGATCAAGATCCGCTTCCCCCTCGAGGAGGAACTCGCTCGCCGACGGGAAAGCAATGTCGCTGAGAACCCCGCGTTTCTGCGTGGACTCGCCGTTGGGGAGGAAGAACTGCTGAACGGTGATTTTCACTGTTCCCACTTCGAGGGCGCTGGTAAAGGGCAGGCTGCGCATGGCGTTCTGCAGGTCGATGGGGGCTTGGACGGTTCCCTTGCCGTGGGTGGATTCGTCACCGACGACCACTGCGCGGTCAAGGCTTTGCAGGGCACCCGCGACAATTTCACTCGCGCTTGCACTTGAGCGGGAGACGAGGACAACGAGGGGTCCCTTCCAGGTGACCTGTGGATTCCGGTCCCAATCCTCTTCAACTTCGCCGTTGTAGCTGCGTTTCATGACAACCGGACCTTTGGAGATAAAGAGGCCGGTCATTTTGATCGCTTCATCGAGGCGACCGCCGCCGTTTTCGCGCAGGTCGAGAACGACCGCTTCGACATCGCGGGCTTTGAGCTTTTCCAGAAGTTCCTTCACGTCGCCGGAGGTGCTGATGTCCCCTTCCCCGAAGGTGCCTTCGCCGTAGAAGGAAGGAAGCCGGATCACCCCGATCCGCGTCGTGCGGTCCTTGCCGGTCGGCAGTTCATGGATCTCCGCGCTGGCAAGGTTGGCCGTCAGTTCGATCTTTTCACGGACAAGGCTGACCGTCTTGCGCTTGGTTGAATGGGCGGGGAGAACAGTGAGACGTACTTCCGTGCCGCTCTCGCCGCGGATCTTCTGCACGATCTTCCGGAGCTTCATGCCGACGACATCAACGGGCTCCCCGTCTCCCTGTGCAACGGCGACGATCTTGTCCCCGGGGTGGAGTTCGCCGCTCATTTCCGCCGGGCCGCCGGGAAGGAGCCGTTCGATCACGCAATACCCGTCGACATCCCGCAGCTGGGCTCCGATGCCGACAAGGGAGTTGCTGATCTGGATGTCGAACTCCTTTGCCGAGTCATAGGAAAAGAAATTCGAGTGGGGGTCGTAGAGACTGGCGAGCGCGGTAAGGAAGGTCTCCTGCACGTTGTGAACTTCGATGTCATCAACGAAATCGCGCATCCGGTCGTAGCGCCGGGCCACTTTTTCGACGGCACGGTCCAGCGGCTCGTCCTCGAGAACCTCGTTCAGAAGCTCGTGGGTGAGCCGTTTTTCCCAAAGCTCATGGGCGGTTTCAATATCGGCCGGCCACTCGGCGTCTTCACGGTCCCGGACATAGGTTTTGTCCGTGTCGAACTGGAATGGCTGCTCTAGACGTTGCTGGATCCAGTCGAGGCGTTCATTTACCCGGGATTTGTAGCTGTTGAAGATTTCAAAGGCGGGATAAAGGTCCCCGACAAACAGGTAACTCGGCTTCAGGCTGTCTTTGAAGCGGGCGAGGATGAAATCCACATCCTCCTGCAGGAGAAAGAGCCGCGAACTGTCGAGGTCGTTGATATAAGCCCGGATCATATCCTCGGCGGGAATGTCCTCAAAGCGGGTCTGTTTATAATGGTAGCGCTGGATGAGGTCGATGGCGTACACCGTCTCCTTTTTCAACCGGTCCCGCTCGCGCTTGCTCAGGGTGAGGGGCTCGGAAAAGAGGCTTCCGGCGGTCATTACCGCGAGGAGGAAAAAAGTCAGCAAGCGTTTCATTTTTAAAATGGTAGGTTGGTAAGCGAAGTTTGCAAGACACGCGGGATGGATGGTCCGCTGGGAGGGCCCGAAGGTCGCCGATTGAGACACGACCACCCGGAACTTGTTCAAGATTCGGCTCCGGCCCAGTGTTTCTGGTACGCGGCCTCATCGGTCAGAATTTCCCGCGGCTGAAGATATTCCGGCAGCAACTGCAGGTACGGTTCCTCCATGAAGCGTCGTCCATGGAGGAGAACGCGGGCACGGTGCCCGGGATCCCGGACAAGGCGCCCGAGGGCCTGGCTGATTTTCCGCAGGCCGGGAATGCGGTAAATGCGGTGAAAGCGCTCCTCGGAGGAACCGGGGAGGGCGGCCTCGCGGGCTTTCTGGAGGCCGTTGACTTCCGGGAGCGCCGGACCCACGACAATCGCGCTCCGTACCCGTCCTCCGAGGAGATCGATGCCTTCGCTGAACCGGCTTCCGAGAACGAGCAGGAGAAGATCGTCAAGGAGGAGGGCCGTCTCGAGAAAGGCGACCTGCTCCTCGAGGGGAAGATCCCGCGGCTGCAACTCGGCCCGCAGACCGGGCCAGCGTTCGCGCAGGCCAGCGAGGACGGATTCCGCGTAGGCGTAGCTGGGAAAAAAGGCCACGACACATTCCTCCCCGGGCCGCGCGGACCCAGCGAGGGTGTCGACCGTGGTTCTCTTGGATTGCTCACGGGCGCGGAAGCGGGTGTCCACCCGGCCATCGACATAGACGGAAAAGCTTTCCCGCAGATAGGGGGCGGTTCCCTCGACGACGTGAAAAGGCTCTCTCTCCAGACCCAGCCTCCGCCGGTAATCCTCCCATGGTTGGAGGGTGGCCGACATGAGGAGGCAGCGGCCAAAGGAACGCAGGACCGGAACGATCGCGGTGGAAGCGTCGAGGCAGGCGACGTGGACACATCCCTTCGCAGGGGCATACAGGTGGTAGGCGAGGCCGGGGTCGTTCCAGTCGGACAGGAGGTAGGCGAGATGGAAGAGCCAGTCGCGGCTCTCCGGGGTGAGTTCGTCCTCGCCAAAACCGGTTTCGCGCAGGGCGTCGAAAACTTCCCCGACGAGGCCTATACACTCGCTCTCCTGCGGCGGATCGAGGGCA
>JAAAOD010000270.1 GCA_009908535.1 Verrucomicrobiota bacterium | reverse complement strand
GGAACCAAGGCTGCGCGAGGGTTTTTCACCGCCGCTTTCGCCGGAACCCCGCAGATCAAAGCGCATTTCCGGTTCGTCGTCCGCTTCAGGCGGACCCTCCGTCACGACGATGCGCTCCTGGTCCGCGGTTGTCTCCGGTGAGGTGGTCGCGGGCTCCTCCTTCCTGTGCAGCTCCATGTGCCCGAGGGATTCGCGTGAGGCACGGGTACGGCCCGGGGGCGGAGTGGTGCGGCCCAGCTGGTAAGCATCGTAATCAGTGAGGACCTTCTGCGGATCGAGTTTCAGATAGCGGGCATAATTTTTGAGGAAGCCGCGGACGTAGACCTGGGGCAGGGAGATATCGAAGGAATTGTCCTCCATGGCCATGAGATAGTCGCCCCGGATCTTGGTCGCCTCGGAAGCTTCCCGGATCGTGACTCCCTTACGTTTGCGTCCTTCCTCCAAGCGTTCGCCGATCATGGCGGAAGAGAATACGCTTGCGTCCCGGGATTCAAAGAAAAAAGGCGCGGGCAAAGCGAACGGGGGCCACCGACGTGGGCTCGGGGGTTGCCTCAGCCCTGGAAGCGCCCACAGGGTACCTGCATGTGGATCGACACGCATTGTCATTTGGAGAAAGCCCAGCAAGCCCGCGAGCTCCCGGGGTTACTGGAGCGGATGCAGGAAGCCGGGGTGCACCGCTGTGTGACCATCGGCACCTCACCGAAGGACTGGGACCTGTATTTCCGGCTCGCGAAGCGGTACGCCGGCCTCGTCGACTGGACGGTGGGCCTGCACCCGGGGGAAGCAGGGGAGGAATGGGAGGACGCCGTACAGGCCATTTCCACCTTTTTCACCGTGGATCCGCTGCCGGTGGCTCTGGGTGAAATCGGCCTCGATTACTTTCACTTGCCGAAGTATCCGGATGAGGCGGCGGAGGTGAAACAACGTCAGCAGGTGGCCTTTGCCCGGCAACTGGAGCTGGCCTACCAGCTGGATTGCCCGGTGGTGATCCATTCGCGCAACGCGGTTCCCGATTGCATCCGCCTGATTGATGACAGCGGTGTCGATTGGAACAAGGTGGTTTTTCACTGCTTCACCGAAGGACCGGAGGCGCTGCGGCCGATCCTCGAGCGCGGCGGCCGGGCTTCCTTCACGGGGATCCTCACCTACAAAAACAGCTACGCCGAGGCGATCCGCGAGGCCCTGAGAGAGCAGGGTCCCGGGCGCCTGATGCTGGAGACCGACTGCCCCTATCTGACCCCTGAGCCTCTTCGTGGCCAGACCAACGAACCAGCGCACATGGTCCATACCGCCGGCAAGGCGGCGGAACTCCTCGGCATGCAGGAAACCGAACTGGCGGAGCAGACGACCGCCAACGCCCGCGCCTTTTACCGACTAAAGTGAGAAAGGAGCCGAAGTCGTAAGACTTTGGACCGTAGCCCCCTTCAGTAATACTTGATATAGGCCTCGCGCCGCAGCCGCTCGATCCATTGCTGCTGGGCCTGCCGGGCAAGCTGGCTGGCAAGGATTTCCTCGATGCGGTCGCGCACTTCATTCAGCGGCTGGATACCTTCCTCCCGCCGGTCCTCGACAAAGAGGATAAAGGTCTGCTCGCCGATTTTCACCGGGTCGCTGTATTCGCCGGCCTCGAGGGAAAAGGCGACCGTGCTCAGCTCCTCTTTCAGGTCCGGGCGCTGGATCCACCCCCAGTCGCCGCCGCGTTCGCGCCGCGAATCCTGGCTGTACTTCTGCGCGACTTCAGCGAAGGGCTTGCCTTCCTCCAGTTCCTCGTAAATGCGCTCGATGGTCTGCCGCATCTGGTCGTCGTTCTCGTCCGCGAGCGGCCGCAGCATGATGATGCGCAGCTTGACCGCTTCCTCCTCATAAAAATTGATTTTGTTCTCGTTGTAGAACTGCTCGATGCGTTCGGGGGAGATTTGCGACTGCGACTTGCGCTTTTCGGAGCGCATCACGCTGACGACAATCCTTTCGCGCAGATCGCGGCGGAATTCGCGCACGTTTTTTCCCTGGCTCTGCAGGTATTCGAGGAAGCGGGCGCGGTCGTTTTCGAAGTCCTCGATGAGAATGCGGTCGAACTCGTTTTCGACGTAGGCCTGAGGAATGTTGAACTCCTTTTCCTGGAACTCCCTCACAATGAGGACGCGGTCGATCAGGTTCTGCAGAACCTCGAAATAGAGTTCGCGCATGCGCTGGTTGAATTCCTCGCGGGAGCGGGAGGACTCGCGGATTCGCGGAATGAGCGGTGCCATCTCTCGGCGCAGCTCCTCGTAGGTGATAATGGTGTTTTCCACCTCGGCCGCGATCCCCTGCTTGAAGGGAGGATCCCAGATGTTGTGCGCCTTCTGTGCAAGTAGTGGCGCTGTCAGGACGACAAGGCCGAGGCAAAAGGCGGCAAATGCGGATGAGAAAGGCTTCATAATGAGGATTTTGGAGTCTGGCTGGCCAGAAACTGTTCAATCTGTCGCAACCTAGGTTCGGCGGATTTACCGGTCAAGCGGGGAAAGCGGCCCGAAAGTTTGAGGTATTCGGATTTCCGGGACGCGGCTACGCGGCACTTCAGGCGGTTGCCCTCGGACTCGACGGAGCGCAGGCCCGCCATTTCGGCGCGGACGCGGATCCGGGTAAGGGCGAGGAGGCGTTGCGTCTCCTTCGGCGGCTTGCCGAAGCGGTCCTCGAGGGCCTCGGCGAGGTCGCCCACCTCTTCCAAAGTACCGGCCATGGCGAGCTGGCGGTAAAAATCGATGCGCAGGCGCGTTTCCGGGATATAGTCCGTCGGCAGGTTTGCCGGTACCGGCGGGATGCGCCCGGCTTCCAGTTCGTCGTCGAGAAGCGCTCCGAAACCCGTCTCGGACCGGCGGGCGGAGGCCGTTCCGGAGCGCGCCTCCTTGATGAAATCGAGGGCCACGGTGGCGCGGATGCGGGCGGCGACCGATTCGCCCTTGAGGCGCTGGATGCTCTGGCGCAGGAGCTGGCAGTAGAGGTCGAAGCCGACGGTGACGATGTGGCCGCTCTGCTGGTGACCGAGAAGGTTGCCTGCCCCCCGCAATTCGAGGTCGCGCATGGCGATGCGGAAGCCCGCCCCGAGCTGGTTGTGCTGGCGCATGGCGGAAAGACGCTTGCGGGCGAGGTCGAGCATGTGCGTATGGCGGTGGAGGAGCAGGTAGGCATAGGCTTGCCGGGTGAAGCGGCCCACGCGACCACGCAGCTGGTACAGTTGCGAGAGCCCGAAACGATCCGCGCCCTCGATGATGATCGTGTTGCAGTTCGGGATATCGAGGCCGTTTTCAATGATCGTCGTGCAGACGAGGATGTCCGTTTCGCCGGCGACGAACTTCGTCATGACCCGCTCGAGCTGATCTTCCTCCATCTGCCCGTGCCCGACGGCGATATTGGCCTCCGGAACGAGTTCATTGAGGCGGGCGGCGACGGAATCGATCGACTGAACGCGGTTGTGAAGATAAAAGACCTGGCCGCCGCGGTCCAGTTCGCGCCGCACGGCCCGGCGGACCAGCTCCGGATCGTAGCTGCGGACGATGGTCTCGATGGGCAGGCGGTCCTCCGGGGGCGTCTCGATGACGCTGAGGTCCCGCGCCCCCATGAGGGCGAGGTAAAGGGTCCGCGGAATGGGGGTGGCGCTCATGGAGAGCACGTCCACCTCGTTGCGGAGGCGCTTGAGCTTTTCCTTATGCCGCACTCCGAAGCGGTGTTCCTCGTCAATGACGAGAAGGCCGAGATTGGCGAAGCGGATATCCTTGCTGAGGAGGCGGTGCGTGCCGATGAGCAGGTCGACCTTTCCGACGGCGGCCTCGTCCACGATGCGCTTCTGCTGCCGGGGTGAACGAAAGCGGCTGAGCATTTCCACGGTGACGGGGTAAGGGGAGAAGCGCTCCCGGAAGGTGGCGAAGTGCTGCTGCGCGAGGACGGTGGTCGGCACCATGAGGGCGACCTGATAGCCGTCCATGACGGCTTTGAAGGCGGCGCGGATCGCCACTTCCGTCTTCCCGAAGCCGACATCGCCGCAGAGGAGCCGGTCCATCGGTTTGTCCTTCTCCATATCGTCCTTGGCCTCCTCGACGGCGCGGAGCTGGTCCTCGGTTTCGCGATGGGGAAAGGCGTTTTCGAAGGCCTGCTGCCACTCGGTGTCGGGGGTGAAGACGATTCCCGGCTGCTCCTGCCGCTGCGCCTGCAGGTTGAGCATGTCGGCGGCAAAATCGAGGGTCGCCGACTCGGCTGCGGCCCGGGCCTTTTCCCACTGGTTGCCCCCGAGGCGGCCGAGTTTGGGATGGGCGCGGCTCAGGCCGACATAGCGCGTGAGCAGGTGGGCGTCCGGAAGGGGAACATGGAGGGTCACCTGGTCGGCAAACTCCAGCGAGATGACTTCCTCCTCGCGGCCGCGGACGTCCATGGTCTGCAGCCCGCGGTAGCGACAGACGCCGTGGGAAAGGTGGACGAGGTAATCGCCGTCGGCAAGGTCCGCGAAATCGAGCAGGGAA
>JAAAOD010000237.1 GCA_009908535.1 Verrucomicrobiota bacterium | reverse complement strand
GCAGATTCTGGTTCACGATGCGGCTGAGCGCGTTCTGCGTCTCCCCTTCGACAGCGCTCTGCGGGAGGGGAAATTCCACGATTCCGGCAAGGTGGTCGAGGATCTGCTGTCGACGGGTCTCATCAGCCTCGCGCTTTTTCTGGCTCTCCAGCTCGTCCATGATCTGCGCCTTGAAATCCTCGAGCGATTCGGCGCGAACGCTCTTGAGAAATTCCTCGTCCAGTTCAGGCAATTTGCGCTCGCGAACCTCGCCGACCTCGAGGTCATAGCTGACCGTTTGTCCGCGCAGGCTCTCGACGGAAAAGTCATCGGGGATGACCTGTGCAACGGTTTTGCGGTCACCCGCCTGCATACCGACGAGGGCGTCGATAATCGCGGGAACGCCGAACTGCCGCGCTTCTTCGGTCCCGGCTTCCTCCCAGCCGTCGTTGACCGTACCCCAGGCCCGCAGGCGCGGATTGTCCGCGACGAGGTCGGCGAGGAGATCGTCTCCATGTTTACCGACATAGGAGACCTTCACATAATCGCCTTCCTCGGCAGCCCGCTCCACCTTGACAAACTCGGCCCGCTGGCGGCGGATGCGGTCGATGGTCTGCTCGATTTCCTCATCCTCCACCTCCGTGGGGGGCGAGGAAGTGGTGAGGCCCTTGTACGCGGGAAGTTCGAAGTCGGGGGTGACGTCGACAGTGAGATCAAGGCTTTGCTCCTGCCCGGACACGGGCTCGTCGATTTCAGGAAATTCCACTACGCTGTAAACCTGCAGCCCCTCCTCCTCGAGCACGCGGTTGTAAGCGTTGCGCATGACGGTGTTTTTCAACTCATCCTTGAGTTGTTTTCCGTAACGCTGCCGCATGAGGTTGTCCGGCGCCTTGCCCGGACGGAAGCCGGGAATACGGGCCTGTTTCTTCATTTCCTTGAGGATGCGGGCCTCTTCCTTGGCCACCTCTTCGCCGTCCACGGTGACGACGACTTCCTTCCGGGTTTCGCTGATATCGTTAATGGTTACGTTCACGTGCGTTTGCGTGTTGATTCTTCAGAGGACGGGGAAAAACGGGCACTAAACGCGAAGGAAAAATCCCGGTCAAATCATTTCCCGAAGCGGATTCGGAGCTTTTCAACGGTCCTCTGACAAACATGCTCCTTTCTCAATGCGCTTACTTTGGCTGTGCCTTGTTTTCCCGATTTTTGCCACGCTGCCGCTCGCGGCCGAAACCTCGGCCATCTTCGCCCCCGCGAGCATTCATCGCCCAATCCTGGCGGAAAACGGGATGATCGCCTGCGCCGACCGGCATGCGGCCGAGGCAGCCATCGAGGTGCTGCAGGAAGGCGGGAATGCCATGGACGCAGCCGTGACAGCGGCCTTCACGATGGCGGTGACCGTGCCACGGGCCGGGAACCTCGCCGGCGGAGGCTTTCTCCTTTATCACGACGCCTCGGCGGCTGAAACGACGGCATTGGATTTCCGCGAGACCGCTCCGGCGGCAGCGACGGAGCGGATGTTCCTTGATGCCGAAGGCAATCCGGATTCGCGGAAATCCCGCTTCACAGGGCTGGCCTCGGGCATTCCCGGAACAGTGGCGGGCCTCGCCGAGGCCCTTGCCTCCAAAGGGACGATCTCACTTGAGCGTGCGGTCCGGCCTGCGCGGCGGCTCGCCACGAACGGATTCACCGTCAATCCTGCCCTTGCCGCGGACCTTGCCAGCGCCTTTGCCGGTGGCCGTCTGGACAGTGCGGCGCGCAGGGTCTTCGGAAAGGCCGACGGCGAACCGCTGGCCGCCGGCGAAAGGCTGGTTCAACCCGCCCTTGCCGGGACGCTTGGGCAGATTTCGGAAACAGGGCCGGGGGGATTCTACAGCGGTCCGGTCGCACGGGACCTTGTCGCCACTGTGAATGACAGCGGGGGGCGGTGGACTTTAGACGACCTTGCGGACTATGCGCCCGTCTGGCGGACACCGGTCGAGGGCAGTTTCGCCGGCACAACCATCGCCTCCATGCCTCCGCCGAGTTCGGGAGGCGTGCACCTGCTGCAAATGCTGCAGCTGCTGGAGAAGTTTCCGCTCGCCGACTGGGGGCCGAACAGCAGCCAGAGCGTGCACATCATGGTCGAGGTCATGAAGCGTGCCTACGCGGACCGCAGCCAGTACCTCGGGGATCCGGATTTTGTGGAAGTGCCCGTCGCGGAAATTCTCTCCGAAGACTACAAGGACCGCACCTTCAAGCGATTGAACACGATCATGCCGACTGCGAGCGCGGACATCCGTCCGGGCAAGCTGCCGGAGCTTCCGGAAGAAAGTCCCGAGACAACCCACCTTTCGGTGGTGGATGCGGAGGGCAACGCGGTCGCTCTGACGTACACCCTTAACTTCAGTTTCGGATCGGGAATTTTCGCATCCAAAGCAGGTGTGCTGTTGAACAACGAAATGGATGATTTCAGCGCCAAACCAGGGACCGCCAACGCCTACGGCCTGATCGGCGGCGCGGCCAACGCGGTGGCGCCCGGCAAGCGCATGCTGAGCTCCATGTCCCCGACCCTTGTCTTGCGCGACGGCGAGGTCTTCCTCGTCACGGGGAGCCCGGGGGGAAGCCGCATCATTACGACCGTGCTGCAGGTCGTGCTGAACGTGCTTGTCCACGACATGAACATCGCGGAGGCGCATCACACCCCGCGCATTCACCATCAGTGGTTGCCGGATGTTCTTCAGCTTGAACGCGGCTTTCCCGCCGATACCTTGCGAACATTGCGCGCGATGGGTTATCGTATTCAAAAGGATCGCACTCTCGGGGCCGCCCACAGCATTCTCCGCCGGGAGGGCCTTCTGCGGGGCAGTGCCGATCCGCGCCGCGCGGGTGCGGTTCTTGGATATTAAATACTTTTCGGCATGACGGACGCCAATGTGCAAATACGCAACCTGCGCGTGGACTACGGTAAGGTCACCGCGGTGAACAACCTGTCCCTTTCCATAGGCAAGGGGGAAATCTACGGCCTTGTCGGGCCCAACGGTGCCGGAAAGACAAGTACCCTGAACGTCCTCGCGACGCTGCTCATTCCGACCTACGGGGAGGTCCATGTTGCGGGCTACTCCCTCGACAAGGACCCGCAGGAGATTCGACGCCGCCTCGGTTACATGCCGGACCTTGCCCCGGTGATCGGGGACCTGAAGGTGCAGGAGTTCCTCGAGCTTTTTGCTGCCTGCTATGGTCTGACGGGTCGCCGGCGCCGCGCTCGCATCGACGAATGCCTCGAACGCGTGGGTATGGCAGAGCATCGCCAGACCTTTTGCGGGACCCTCTCGCGCGGCATGTCGCAACGGGTCATCCTTGCCAAGACGCTGCTTCATGAGCCGGAAGTCCTGCTGCTGGACGAACCCGCAAGCGGCATGGACCCGATCGCCCGTATGGAGCTGAAGGAGACCCTTCAACTCGTGGCGGCCGGCGGAGCCACGGTCCTGCTCTCGTCCCATATCCTCAGCGAGCTGGCGGAACTGGCCACCTCCGTGGGCATCCTTCACAAAGGGGAACTGCGCCACCACGGGCCGGTGGCGGAAGTCCTTTCCTCCAAGGACAAGGGGCATCACCGCCTGGTCGTGGAGCTGCTCGAACCCGACCAGAGCCGAAATTGCCGACAGTGGATCACTTCGCGCCATCCGGACGCCGACGTGAAGGAAAAGCGTAGCCAGCCGGGGCTGCTCGAGCTCGAAATACCCGGCAGCCGGGCCGAACACGCCGACTTCCTGCGTTCCCTCATCGAGGCCGGTTACCGGGTGACCGGCTTTACGATCGAACAGTCCCGACTTGAGGATCTCCTCCGGAACCTCGACGAGCCCGCCAACTGACCCTTCCGATCAAACATGCTCTGGCGAAATCCCATTTTCCTCCGTTTCTGTCACGCGGAACTGCGCGCCCGCAAAGCGGCCTTCTGGTGCCTTCTCACGCTTATTGTCACCGCCTTTACGGTGGCCATCACCTTTGTTCCCCAGGTTCTGCGTGAGGTTCCCGCGGAGGAGGCGGCACGGTCGGCCTTTTTCCCCCTCCTCGTCATCCAGGGCATCCTGCTGCTGTTCCTTGGCACCGGCAGTGTCGCGACGGGGATCGCCCGGGAGAAAGTCGACCAGGTCCTCGATTACCAGCGGCTGACCCCTCTGCCCGTCTGGCGCAAACTGACGGGCTACCTTTTCGGCCTCCCGGTGCGGGACTACGTCCTGTTCCTGATCACGGTGCCGTTCCTTGTCTTTGTCCTCGTTGTCGGGAATATTCCCGCCAGCGCCTTCGTCCCTTACTACCTCGTCTTTTTCAGCTCTGCCCTGCTCTACCATCTCACGGGCATGGTCGCCGGCATGGTGAGCAAGCGGTGGCGCTGGTCCGCGCGGATTTCCCAAGGGCTGATCATCCTCCTTTATTTCGTCCTTCCCCAGCTTTCCCACTTCGGGCTCGTCTTCCTTGAATTTCTGACCGTACGGCCGGTTTTCATGGAGAAGATCGTTCCGCTCATCGGGCAG
>JAAAOD010000029.1 GCA_009908535.1 Verrucomicrobiota bacterium | reverse complement strand
GATAAAATACGGGATAATCGCGCCAGGCCTCGAGGGACAGGAGGCTGCGGGCGGGGAAGGGGCGGTCGAAATACAATTCCCGGTAAGCCATATCCTCGATCACCGGGATCG
This sequence comes from Verrucomicrobiota bacterium, assembly GCA_009908535.1. GTDB lineage: Bacteria > Verrucomicrobiota > Verrucomicrobiia > Opitutales > Oceanipulchritudinaceae > Oceanipulchritudo. The sequence goes on along the minus strand of JAAAOD010000029.1, from coordinate 4,423 downwards.
GGCGCTCCAAACGGGCGAGGATTTTGGCGAGGCCGGCTTTCTCCTCCTCGCCGATGCAGCGCGTGGAGGGATTGGCGAACGCCCCCATCAGGTACATCAGGCGGACCCGGTCCCCTTCGCCGGATTGGCGCAGACGCGCCAGCAGCTCCTCAAGGCCGGGGAGGTCGATCCGCCCTTCGCCGTCCGCCGGCATCGGAACGGCCCGAACACCGAGCCCTTTCAACAGCTCGAGAAAGACGAAATAGCTCGGGCTCTCCACAAGGACGATGTCGCCGGGGTCGCAGAACATCTGCACGAGGATGTACAGGGCCTGTTGGGATCCGTTGGTGACAAGGAACTGTTCCTCATCGAGGTCGAGCCCCTCTTCGCCGGGATAGCCCCGCAGGAGTTGCGCAATGCAACGCCGAAGACCCGGCCGTCCGAGATTCATCCCGTATTGCAGGTGCGCATTGTCCCCGCTCCCGGCAAGGGCACGCACCGCTTCGCCCACAAGTTCACCGGGAAGGACGCGGTTGTCCGTGAAGCCCGCGGCAAGAGAGAGCATCTGCGGACGCGAAAGGGCGTCCGCCATCAGCCGGGTAATGACGGATTCCCCCTCCCGGGCGTTCCGGCCAAGGCCGGAGTAAAGGATTTGCGGGCGGGCCGGCGTGGAAAGATTGGATGATTGCATGGGAAAACCCAGCACCTTGACGAGGAACGCCGCCTTTCCAATCCGGAAATTTTACCGGAGGCGGCGGCACGGGTCATTCCGCGTCGCGGTAGCCGGCGGCGTAGGCCCCGAAAACCTGCCGGATCTCGTCGCGGATGCGACGGAAGGCCTCCGCCTCCGATTCGCCCTCGCGGGCCGCTTTGGGCGGGTCCTCGAAACCCCAGTGGTGGCGGCGGACCTTGCCGGGAAAGACCGGACAGGCCTCGTTCGCGTTGTCGCAGACGGTAATGACGATGTCGATACCCGCGTGCAGATATTGATCGAGGGGCTCCGACTTGTTCCCGGAGATGTCGATCCCGATCTCCCCGAGGACCTCCACCGCCGTCGGATGGACGTAGCCCGCGGGCTTCGATCCCGCGCTGAAGACCTCGAAAAGATCCCCCGCCGCCTCGCGGAGGATGCCCTCCGCCATGTGACTGCGGCAGGAATTGCCCGTGCACAGGATCAACACTTTCGGCTTCGTAATATTCATCAAAAGGTATATTCTTTTGGTGGTATGCAAGGTCAAGCCGGGAGTGCATCACTTTTCGGATGAGGAAAGCGCCGGCTTCGGGCGTGGCGGAGCACGCCCATTGACATTTTCAAGGCGGGACATCATGCAAGTTGGCACTTGATCTCCAAATTAAATTCGAACGAACCATGCTGAATATTGCTCTCTTTGGCCCTCCCGGCGCCGGCAAAGGCACGCAGTCGGAATTTCTCATCAAAAAGTACAACCTGACCTACATCTCCACCGGCGACCTCCTGCGCAAGGAACTGGCGGCCGGCAGCCCCCTCGGGGAACAGGCGCGGGAGATCATCGCTTCCGGGGGCCTCGTCTCCGACGAGATCATCGTGCAGATCATCGAGAAGACCATCGCCGAAAACGCGCAGGGGGACGGCTTCCTCTTCGACGGCTTTCCCCGCACGACCATCCAGGCCTACATCCTCGAGGGCCTCATGATCAAACTGGGGACCTCCCTGACGTTCCTCATCGACCTGCAGGTGCCGGAAAACGTCTCCGTCGAGCGCCTCGTCAACCGCGGCAAGACCTCCGGGCGCAGCGACGACAACGAGACCGTCATCCGCAACCGCCTCAAAGAATATCACGAGAAAACCCTGCCGGTCCTCCAGTTCTACAAGGACAAGGGCGTCCGTCACAAAGTGGACGCGACCGCATCCATCGAGGAGGTCAATCGACAGGTGCTCGACATCGTCAAGGAGGAGCAACGGAAGCGCCTCTTCAATGTCGTGATTTTCGGCTACCCGGGCTCCGGGCGCGGTTCGCAGGGAAAGGCCCTCGCGGAACACTTCGGCCTCGAATACGTCGCCACCGGGCGCATGCTCGAGGAGGAGATCGCCGCCGGCACGGAGACCGGCAAGCGCATCGAGAAGCTCTATGAGACCGGGGAACTTGTTCCCGACGAGATCGTCGTCCCGCTCATCGAAAAACGCCTCGCCAACGCGAAGGGCGTGCGCGGCTTCATCTTCAAGGGCTTTCCCCGCACCCTCGTGCAGTCCTACATCCTCGAGGGCCTCCTGCGCAAACACGACGCCACCATCTCAAGGGTCATCGAGATCGAGGTGCCCACCCTCGAGCTGATCCGCCGCCTCGATGAACGCAGCAAGACCGACCGCTGCATGCCCTACGACAGCAGCACCGCCAAGATCGTCAAACGCCTCCAGGAACACGAGACCAAGACCAAGCCCGTCATCGAAAAATTCAGCCAGCTGCACGAGGTCCACAAGGTCGACGGTATGGATACCTTCGACAACGTCTTCCAGCGCATCGCCGACATCATCGAGCCCCCGGTGATGTGAGGCCGGCAGATGAAAATCCTGTTTGGGGAAGGTTGAGGCCGGACCCCAAAGGCCGCTGTTTTTTATTTCACCCTTGAGGCAGAACAGGGTGAATCCTACGCAGGCAGGTCCCCATTCATCGGGTGCAGATGCAACACTTGGATGGCAACGACTATCAAAGTCTTTTGAAGGCGGTCGAGCAGGTTCAAGGCTGTGACGACCTGGCTTTTTTTCCTGAGGTCGTTCTGGAGGCAGTCGGTGATTTGGTGTCGGCGGATTGGATCGGTTTTGACCGCATCGCCCCGACCCTCCGCGAGCGTTGGATGGTGCCGAATGTTTCTTTGGAGGTTCGCCCGCACCACGAGCGGGTTTTCGTCGAGCACTTGGACGATCACCCGATCATCTCGCAAGCCCGGCGGAAAGCAAATCACGGTGCGGCGAAATTCTCCGATTTTGTGAGCCATGCGGATTGGCGGCGCACCGTCCTCTATAACGAGCTTTACCGCGACGTTTGTGGGGAGCATCAGATGGCGGTTCCGATTACAGCCCCCGGCCGAGACTTTTACGGATTGGCTTTTTACCGAAGCACCCGGGATTTCAACGAGCGGGACCGCGAAATGCTCGACCGATTCCGTCCCCACCTCCGTCTCTGCTTTGAAAAAGCATGTGCGCTGGAACGGGCCCGCCGCTCTCTGGCTGAGGACCGGGAGGCCTACGAAGCGGGTGGGCGTTTTCTGCTTTGGGTGGAGCCCGAGGGTCGTTTGGTCCGGGCCACGCCGAAGGCCCGGCAGCGTCTTCGCATGGCTTTTCCCGAATGGGGCGGAGCCGTCGGCTTGCCGGACGCGTTGCTCGAATGGCTGGAAAGTGGTCGTTCGGAAGCAGCCCCGCTGGTGCGGGATATTCACGGTGTCCGCGTGACGGTTCGTCGCCTGGGGACGGGGGCTCAAGGCGCAGAAACAGGAGAACCGATAGGCCTGCTCATGGAGGAACGGATAATCCGAAAGGTGGCGGTGTATCTGGACCGGGCAGGGCTTCGCCCCCGGGAAATCGAAGTTCTCGGCGAGGTGGAGCAGGGAAAGACCAATGATGAAATTGCGGTAGCCTTGGGGGTAAGCCCTTTCACGGTGAAAAAGCATATGGAGAATATTTTCGCCCGCCTGGGAGTGCGTTCGCGCGCCGAGGCGGTGGGCCGGATGCGCAAGCTGGTTTCCGATTGAAAGAAACCCGGCGGGAAATGCTCGTCTTCCTTTGAATAGGCCGAACGGCCTATTGAAGGAGGAGGGCGTTCGGGTAGGGTGGTTAGGGTGGGAGGATTCTTGTGCTAATGGACATGAAGGAAAGGAAAGCTGGATATGAAAACTTCTGGCAATCATTGGAAGCTGGTGTCGGTTCTCGTGGCAAGTGGCACCGTTGGGATCGTCGGCGAGGCCAGCGAACCGGCGGTGCCTTACGAAGTGATCGCCTACGAGGGCATGGACGCCCCGGGACAACCCGCGGGCGTCATCCTGGGGACCCTGAACGACGAGGCGCCGCCCACGATTAACGAGCACGGCGAGGTCGCCTTCCACGCCGAGCTGGAGAACACGACCGACCCCTTTGCCCTCGGCACCGATGGCATCTGGACCCAAGCCACCGGCTCATTGGAAATCGTGGCGGTGGATGCAACCACTCCGCCCGGCATCGGCAACGCCGACGCCTTTTTCGACGGACTGGGTGAGCGGGTGCTGATCGACGATACCGGGCATACCGCGTTCAACGCCCGCTGGCAGGATGGCGAGGGCAATTTCGAACAGGGCATCTGGGCGGTGGACGCCAAAGGCAATGTCCGCAACGTCGCCCGCACGGGCATGCCCGCGCCCGGCGCGCCGTCGCAGCACCGCTTCGAGGGATTCGCAACGCCCAGCCTGTTCCTTGAATTCGACCGTTACCGGTTCC
>JAAAOD010000151.1 GCA_009908535.1 Verrucomicrobiota bacterium | reverse complement strand
TCCAGAAATCGGTCAGGAAAAGAAGGGAGATCTTCAAGGGGTGAAGGTTCATAAGTACAAGGTTGGGAATCAACAGATATTGCTAGCATATGAATCCTCAAAAAAACAAATCCTTTTACTCACCTTTGGATCCCATGAGGACTAGTACCGGGCCTTAAGAATTACCTGAAGTGAGGACGTCCAAGCAGTCGATGGATCTGACGCAGATCCTCTTTACGTTGGCTAGAAAAATTATTGTGGCAATTTCTGCGTAAAAAAGACAGCCTTTGAGAATGGCCTTTGAGTTTGATATGACGGTGGTGAGAAAGCGCCGATTGCATGAAGAGAGAGAGCCGATTGAAGATTGGGTGGATAAATCACCGTCTCGCAGGTTGGAAGCTTTGGAGTTTATGAGGCAAAACCATTCAGGGAAAGAATATGTTACCGCAAGCATTCAGCGAGTTCATCGAGTTACTCGAGAAGCACGATATTAGGTATCTGATCGTTGGCGGTTACGCAGTAGCGGCCCACGGGTATCCACGTTATACCGGAGATATCAACTTGTTCGTCGCAGTAGGACCCGATCAGGCTTCTGGAATAATGAAATCATTTCGGGAGTTTGGTTTTGAGGATGTAGATATTTCAGAGGGTGATTTCTTATCGGAAGAAATGATCGTCGAAATCGGCCGAGAACCTTTGAAGATTCAGGTGATGACCGGTATATCGGGTGTTTCCTTTGAAGAGTGCTATTCCTCCAGGGTGGAGTTTGAGTTGGGTGGCAAGAACAGACCTTTTATCGCTTATGACCAGCTTCTGAAGAACAAAATGGCGACAAAGCGAGGAAAAGATAAGGTCGACGCAGAGGAACTTAAGAAGAGAAGAGCCAACAAGCCGGTGGAGTGAACGTCGCTTTGCGCCGTCACCCACCTCATCGTCGTGTGAAGAAAATGAACGGTCCTCCCAGCAAAGCAGATTGGAAAAAGTTCGAGGAAATAATTCCGGAACTTAGGGAAAAGTATCTGAAGAAAAAGAATCACGAGATACGGAATATTCTGAACAATGGACGGAAAAGTTCGACAGAGAATTTTTGGGCGGCCGAGAAAAAAATCCAAAAAGTAGTTAGAATTCTTGAAGAATGCCTGGACGGTTACTCAAAGGCCCGAATGAAAGAAAGAATTCTCATTATGTATCACGAGGGGATGTTTCTCGAGGAAGACATTCAGCATTTCAGTGAGGAGCTGCAGGAAGAATTTTTGGCGACCATAAATCGATGGAAATCATAGCACACAACCAGTCGATCGTGTTAACGGCACTCGCTGACGCTTGAGCCGTAGCACATCAGCTTTACGTCCTCCAAAAACGAATTGAAACGGGATCTTAGGCTGTCAGACTGTAGGTATGGTCAGGGCAATGAAAAGAAAGCTTCACGGAAAGAAGGGCCGAGACTGGGCGAAATCAACCCTGAAGGAGCGCCTGGAGGCCGTGGAATAGCCTGACAAGGCGGTGACCCTTGCCCGTGGCCGGGGAAAGACCGTTTCCGGCAGAGCTACATTCCTTTGCCGGGAAAGAAGCAGGCCCCCGGGCTAGGCCTCCCCGGCGGCGCCCCTGCGGACCTCCCGCAGGAGCCACGCGCTGAGCCCCGCATAGAGAACCCCGAGAACGAGGAAACTCGTCCACTTGTGGAGGACGAGGAGCATGGGGAGGAGAAAAGTGAGCAACTGCCAGAGGAGGGCGATCGGCAGGCGGATGAGATCGGCATGATGTTCCCGGGCATGCGGGCGCTTCCATTCGGCGGGCCAGCGGCCGAGGGGCCGGATCTGTTCGTAGAAGCGGCGGCAGGTCGCGGGGTCGGTCGCCGGGGTGAGAAGGGCCCCGCCAATGGAAAAGGCGAGGGAAATGCCGCCGATGAGGCCAAGGGTGGCGGCTTCGTTGAGGTGGAGGAAGGAAAGGCCGATCGCGGCGGCGAAACCCGCCGTCACCCCGATGGTGAAGCCGGCGCCATTGAAGCGTCCCCAGAACCAGCGCAGGGCGAAAGGGACGAGAAAGGCCGGAAAGAGCTGGATGACGATGGCGGTCCAGACGCCAACGACGGAGTCCGCGAAGGCGAGGGAAAGGGTAAGGCCAAGGCCGACGATGAAGGCGGAGGCGAGGTAGCTGGCGGTTACTTCACCGCGCCGATGGAGGCCTGGCAGCAGCGGTTTGACGAGGTCGCGGACGACATAGGAGGCCCCGGCGTTGATGGTGCTGTCGAAAGTGGACATGGAGGCGGCGAAAATGGCCGCGACGACGAGTCCGCGCAGCCCGACGGGAAAGAATTCCGACTGGAGCACGAGCGGCAGAATGCGCTCGGGATCGTCCCGGCCGAGCCCGAGATGCAGGGCGATGATGGCGAAACCGAGGACCATGGGCCAGCGGAAGGCGAACAGGACCGCCCACAGCATACTCAGCTTGCGGCAGGTCAGGTCGTCCTTCGCGGCATAGAAACGCTGCGCCATGTAGGCGGAACCGCCGCTGCCGCCAAGGCCTTCGAGGATGCCCTTGCCCGCCCAGAAAAGCAGGAAGAGGAAAAAGAATTCGTACGGCGCGAGGTCGGGGTCTTGCAGCCGTGGCAGGGCGTCGTTGAAGGCCGCTCCCGGCCATGAAGCAAGCAGCTCCGCGTCCACGACGAGGAAGGCCCGGACCGCGACGTACAATGCGGCGCCCCCGATGAGAAAGGCCTGGAAGACATCCGTCCAGACGACGCCGTAGAGGCCCGAGATCATCGTGTAGACAAGGGCGACGACGGCCATGGCCACGGCGCAGGCGGTGGGGTCGAAGGGAAGGAAAACGGCGAGGAATTTTCCCGCCGCGGCGAGGAAGAAGACGACCATCGCGATGGTGATGACAAGGTAGGTGACGGCCGCCGTGGCACGGGCCGCCCGGCCCTGCCAGCCTTCGCCGAAGCGCAGCCGCATCCATTCCGCCGTCGTCATGACCCCGCTGCGCTGGTGCCACTTCCCCATGAAGGCGAGAAAGACGGCGATGGGAAGCACCACCCCGCCGCGCATTTCAATGAAGAACCCGTGCAGCCCATAGGTGTAGAGCAGGGTGATGATGGTCATCGTGCCGGCCGCATCGAGATTGCTCGACATGCCGGAGGCACCGAGAGCCCACCACGGCATGGAGCGCCCGCCGAGGAAATAGGCTTCACTGCCCTGGGCGGCCTTTCGGGCGAGGTACAGGGAAATTCCCAGCAAGCCGACAAGGTACGTGATGAGGATGGCGTAGTCGGGACCCTGCATCCGACAAGCTTAGCATGGTGGACAAATCCGGGGATGCCTCCGGCGGGTGCGCATCGTCTTGACAGCGATGGAGAAGGGGCGGAAAAGGTTCTCATGAAACGGTACCTCATTGAGTTCATCGGGACGTTCTTCCTCGTTTTCACCATCGGGATGACCGCCGTCTTTTCCCCGGGCGCCGGACCGCTCGCGCCGGTGGCGATCGGCATGGTCCTCGCCGTCATGGTCTACATGGGCGGACCGGTGAGTGGTGCCCATTACAATCCGGCGGTGACGCTGGCGGCCCTCCTCAAAGGGGCCACTCCTCCGGGCGATGTCGTTCCCTATCTCCTCGCCCAGGCAGCGGGGGCGGTCCTTGCCTCCCTTGCCGCCGGGTACCTGACAACCGCGAGCGATGGCATGATGCAGTTGGAGGTCGGCCCGGTTCTGGTGGCGGAGCTCCTTTTCACGTTCGCGCTTGTCTGGGTCATTCTCCATGTGGCCATGTCCGAGGAGACAAAGGGCAATCCCTACTTTGGTATCGCCATCGGTGGCACTGTCATGGCGGGGGCGTTTGCGGTCGGCGGCATTTCCGGTGGCGCCTTCAATCCTGCGGTAGCCCTCGGGCTGATCATTATGGGCGCGGTCCCGGTGGCGTCGGTCTGGATGTACCTCCTTGCCAATTTCGGGGCGGCGGCCGTGGCGGCCCTCCTCTTCAAGCGCTTTTATTCCTGAGCGGAGGGTGCCCCGACCAGGCGCAGGCAATGGTGCTCCGGGCCTTCAATGGATAGACGGAGCCACCAGCAGGGCCATGCCTTGAGAAAGCCGGGGATACGGTCGGCCCACTCGACGGCGAGGAGGAACGGGGATTGCAGGAATTCCTCGAGGAGAAGAGCCTCCGCCGCCGCCTCGTTTTCGAGCCGGTAGGCATCGAGATGGAGCAGCTGCCGGTCCCCGGTGTAGACATTGTACAGCGTGTAGGTGGGGCTGGTCACATTACCGCGAATGCCCAGCCCACGGGCCAGCCCGCGGACAAAGGTCGTCTTGCCGCAGCCGAGATCCCCGACGAGGGCGATGGCCGCATCCGGCGGCAGCGCCGCGGCGACGCGCTGGCCAAGGTCCTCCGTCTCGCCAGGTCCGGAAGTGACGACGCCCGCGCGTAACTCGTCGGAAATCTGCATGGCGGAAAAGCGGGCTTCGCGGTTCAGGAGAGGGTCTCCGGCAGCAACTGAATCCAGAGGATCGAATTCAGGTTGAAGAAGGCGTGAAAGAAGATCGGAACGCGCAGGTTCCCGCTGATTTCATAGGCCAGCCCCAGGCAGACGCCCACCGCGATGAGGCCC